>NZ_JBANRJ010000006.1 GCF_037154075.1 Sphingobium aromaticiconvertens | reverse complement strand
CTGGTCCGATGACCGCTTCTCCTTGAGCCACTTCCGCGACAAGGAACTGGACGAGGTCGACATCGTCATCGAGAACCGGGCCGGGCAGGTCGTCGGGTTAGAAATTAAGGCTGCGGCGACGGTGCGAGCCGGCGATTTCGCCGGCTTGCGCAAGCTTGCGGCCGCCACGGGCGACAGGTTCGCCTTCGGTGCTGTGCTCTACGACCATGACCAGGCGATTGGCTTCGGAGATAATCTCGCCGCTCTACCCCTCTCCTGCCTCTGGGGATGAGACTGCCATGCGTGCCGCCATCCGCGCGCTCGCCCCGCTTTTCGGCGCAAGCTTCGCGCCGTAGCGCAGCACGGTCCTGGGATCGCGCCAGCGATAGGCCTGCATGATCGCGGGCAGGCTCTCGTCGGCAGCAAAATTGTCCTGCGCCACCCCGACCCGGATCGAGTGCGACGAGACCGCCGTCACCCACCGCTCAAGCTCGGCGTCGCTCATCTCGCCCAGCAGCTTCCTGGCGTGCGCAGCCCGGATCAGCCGTTTATAGATCAACGTGATGCTGTTGGGATGGAGCGCGGCGCTGCCGATCGCCGCGACCGATCCGTCAAAATGGGTCTCGACCCGGCGGAACAGCGGACCTTTTCGGATATCGGCCTTGTCGCGCCAACGCGTGATCGCCGTCATCGTCGCCGGCGACAAATAGGCATAGGCCCCCTCCCCCACCTGGTCGGTCTTCGACGAGGGAAGGAACAACGTCCCCGCCCCTTGCGCATCCTTCTCGATATGCTGAACAAGGATCGCCACCAGTTCCGACCGCCGGCAGCCGGCGTCATAGGCGACGCGCAGCAGCGCCGCGTCGCGCAGGCCGAGCTCGTCGCGGCGGCAGGCCTTGAGCAGATGGGCGAGGCACACCCCCGACGCCGGGCTGTCGAGATCGGCGATGTCGCCCTTGAACCGGATCGCGCGCGCCTGGCGCTGGCGCACGCCGAGGCTCTTGCGCGCCGCCTTCTTCTCGAGCTTGACCAGCGGCGCAGCGGTCGGGTCGGCAAGCCCCGCCATGCGGTAGGCCCATCCGACATGGACAAGATAACGTTCAATCGTCGCCATAGCGCGCTGCGTCTCGTCCGACGGATCGATGCCGGCCAGCGCCCGCACCCAGGCAGCGACCAGGTCCGGGGTCGCCACCGCCGCCGTCACCCGGCGCTTGCGGCACCACGCACCCCACAGCGTCAGGTCCGAGCGGAAAGCGCGGCGGGTATTGGCAGACCAGCCCCGCAGCGCCGCGTCGAGGAGGGCTTCGTCGATCGGGGTCGCGGCGCCGACCAGGGCGCGCACATCGCCGACCAGATCGGCGGGATCGGCCGAGAGACGGGCCAGCGCGTGACCCCCGGTGACGGCCCCGCGGGTCATGGTGCGAAGCGGAGAACCATGTGTACCGCGACCATGCCCCCGCCATGATCCACGTCCCGCTCCTGCGTGTAGCCGAGGCGCTCGAAGAGCCCGATATTCGCCGCCATCAGCGTGTTGGTATAGAGCCGCGCTCCCTGAAGGCCCGCGGCGCGCGCGACCGCCTCGGCATGGCGCATCAGACGGATCCCCAGCCCATGGTGCTGCCGGTCGGGGTCGACCGCGACATTGATGATCAAAAGCTCAGCGTCCTCCGGCACGGTTTCGATCAGCGCGACAAGTGTCCCCCTGTCGACGAGCAGGTCGAAGCGATGGTTACGAACAGCGCGACCATAATCGGCGACCAGCGGCAGTGGGGGTCGCCGTGTCACCGCGAGCCACGGCGCATAGGCGCGCTGCACCAGCGCCCGGATCTCGGGAACGTCTGCGGAAATGGCGCGGCGGAGGGTCGGTTCGTTCATGGTGCCCAGCGATAACCGACGCATCTTTGAATGTATAGACTAGTGATAAGCATCCATTATCACCACTATGTGTTCGAGCATACTTTACTGAAATTCCCTTTCAGTTCATAATTGGGCATGACAACCCGGTCTATGCCCGCCTTCTTCGGCCCCGATTATAGCCCAAAGATGGTCGCGGCTATAGCCTCTTGCACAGCCGCGATTTGCCGGCTCGATGCCCGGTTTACGGTCAGTTCAGTCGCTTCGGCCTGGACCCGGCGCGCCGCCTGGAGCGGCTATGCCCAGGCACTTTGCCTGCAGTCCGCGGAGATCGATGAAATCGACGTATTTTCCTGGGGTTGCGGGCTCCAGATTCCCGGTCGGCCGCTGCGTTCGACCACCATCGACCTGTTCGATCGCTTCGCAGAGTGGACGACGGCGCTGGGCAACCACGATCCGCTCGCGTGGCGCGACAGTCTGCCCATGGCCGTCAGCACGCCTCGGGTGACCCTCGAGCATCCCGCCCTGATCCGAGCGATCGACCAGGTTTGCCAGCATGCCCGGATAGACGCGACTGCCCTACCCTGGCTCGGCCTAGCGTTCGCCTTGCGTGACATGGGCGTTACCGCCACGCCCGTCCCCTGCCTTGCTGGCGGTGCCAAGGCTTTGCGGATGAAGCGGCGGCCCGACGAGGGCGACTGGCTGGCGGTCCTGCACGCCCTGGAAGCTGCGGCGAGGATCGGACTGGAGCGCCTCCAAGAGTTGGAACGCCACCATCGCAAAGCGCAACGTGCGATCGTCGCGCAGTTCCGGCCAGGTGCCCTGCCGCGCCTCCTCGCGCTGTCGACTCATCAGCCTCTACTATCGCCGCAGTCGGTCGCCGATCGGCTCGGACTCACCGTCGCCGGGGCGAGCAAGCTCCTCGACCGGGCTGTTGCGTCCCAACTGCTTGTCGAGATCACGCAACGTCGGAGCTGGCGGCTATTTTTAGCTCCCGACCTGGCCCGGGTGTTCGGCTACGTGAAGGTACCGCGCGGACGCCCCCGAACCGAAGCCCCTCCCCTTCCCCCCTCGCGGGATCTGGCCGCCACGTTCGATGCATTCGATGCTGAAATGGAAGCGATCGACCGGTTGCTATCGTCTCTGCCTGTTGGCGTGACCTGAACGCGTCTGCAGTTCGCTCTAACGGGACGGCCTACAGCGGTGACATATAGGCGGCGTTTGGAGCGAAGCGGACGGGAAGCCTTGGGTAGGATGAATATCGCCGCCACGAACGCGTCCTCCAGAGCGCCCGTACAGCGCCATTTGAGGCCCTTTGCTTGCCATGTCCTGGAGCGGCCCGAAAGCTGCTGAGGGAGTTCCTGAGGGGGGATTTGAGCCGTTTCGCCTTTTGTTCTGCCACCCGTCTTTTCGAGGAAGCCTCCGCGGCCAGGCGGCCGGCGATTCACTACCTTAGGCAGTGCAGCACTATGAGGCAGCAGGTCTTGGCCCGTATTGAATTTGAATGCAGCCATCGTGTTGGCTCTCCCACGGTTTGCCGGGACAGCGAGGCCAAGTGCTTCTCCTAGTCGGCGTTTGGTGGCCTTTGCGAAAGCCGATCTTCTTCTTCTCGCTTCCTTAATCTCAAAAAGGGAGGAGCGCCGCAGGCGTGGTTAATCTCTTTAGAGAATAGGATAAAAGGTTAACCTGTGGATGCCGCTTTCGCGACTCGCGGATTCAGTACGAGTCGCGGCATTCGGCCCGTTCCCGTAATACCGTTGGATCGTTCCTGAAATACCCTGCGAGCCGTTCCCGATAAACCGTGATTCGGTTCCTGATGTACCGTGACGCGTTCCTGAAGGACCGTGGCGAGCTGCAGGTCCGAGGAGGGTGGCGGGGCGGTAAAACGCGTTTTACTCGGCATGTTTTCGTGGATTTCCGCCTATTTTTAGCAGGTTGCTGCTGGCAATCAGCAACGGGTGATCGGTTACACGCAACGCTGTCGCGGATTTGCTGGCGAGGGTAGAGGTGTTCGCTTCGGCAGTCTGCGAGCCTGCGCGCATCAGCCAACGGTCCTTCAGGAACGGGTCTGTCCGCGGAGCGCTGTTCCCAGGCGTTTGGTCGCTGGTACGGAGGGCCTTCGTCGGGACCGACCTTGATGCGCGCTTTTTGGGGCATTGCGCCAATTGTCGTCAATCCTGAGCTGTCGCGGGACGGGGCATGTTTGCTGATCCTCCCGTCACAGTCGCATCATGTCGACTCGCTGCCTGGCGTGCTGGCACGGTATTTCAGGAACGGGCGCTTCCAACCACAAAAGGGCAGAACCCCCCTGCCCTCTCTGCCGCTTGGGATTGAGCTGCGCGCTGCACAGCCGCCATGAGCCAGGCCTGGTCCGGTCTGATCTGCGAAAAATCGCCGTTCCTGAAATACCGTGATCCGCAGCAGTTAGGCTGTTTGGAAGCGCTAGAGCGCCCTGCCCTAGCCGTTCAGCCCCGCTGTTGCCCGACCATGGGCTAAGAGACCTGCGGTGGGTGCCCGGGAGCATATCAGCGAGCGCGCTTTGTGCGCACGCGCCCGGTACTTCAGGAACGTCCTATGCGATCACGGATTTGGAGCGGCTTGATTGGCTGATTGGCGTTCCTGAAAGACCGTACGTCCAGGCGGCGATAGTGCCGGCGCTCAGCTCGCGGGTCGCTGCTTTGCGCAGAAGGTGGCGAAGATCTGGGTAATATTCTTTGTGTCGAAGGCGATCTCGCGCTGCCGTAGAAACGCGCGAAATTCGTCACCTACCAGGCCATGGTCTCTTTGCGGGCTCGGCAAATTGGCGCGGGCTATCGCGCCGAAGGCGGAATGCGAAATATGGCCGCCTGCCGGGAATGCAATCGGCGGTTCGTCCGTGATCGCCGTTTTGGTGTTGGCGGAAGCTGGGATGAGGGCAGGGGAGGGCTTGCTCTCCTGCGCCGGCTCGCGCCGCGTCATGCGAAGCAGGGGTTCAGCGTCGTCGCGCTGCTCTACCCTAAGGGCATAACCTGGCAGATCGTTTTCCCGGGCGATCTTAGTCATTTCGAACTTGAAACGCCGATAGTCGCCTTCCGCACCCGATTTCTCGAAGAGCGTCGGCATCGAAATTGCAAAACCGTCGCTGCCGGCGCCGCCCGCGTGCTTGCGCGCGACACGATAGAGCCAACGTTCCCGGCCGCCCGTGAGCGAGAAGTACGCAGGATCGATCGCAAGAACGCCGCCCTCCATCAGAACTCCGTCGTAGAACCATTTGGCGAGAGTGATCCGCATCCCCCGGACATTGCCGGAGCGGTCTTTGAGCTGGCTGTGGCTGTCGATCCAGGAGAAGGTGGTCTCCACGGCGTCGCCCGACCGAATATTGGTCTTCACGGTCGTCGATTGCAGCCGGTCGAGGGCATTGCCGAGCAGATCATAAGCCCGGCCGCCAACTTCACGCTTGAGCGTCTTGAGCATGTCGTATGGAACGACATGCAGCGTCTGCGGAATATCGTTAGCGCCGCGGCGTTTGTGTTCGATCAGCACGGACGCGCAGTAAATCAGGATGTCGAGGTCATAGATCGTCGCCAAGCCGTATTCGGAGTTGGCCGAGACATGGACGGTGATCTTGCGATCGGGGCTTACATAGTCGATCGGCTTGAGGCGTTTGCGCTTGGACAGCGAAAAAAAGGGCCGCTCCATCGTTTCACGCTGGTCCCGCAGAGGCAGCGCCGTCAATTGCGGCAGAAAGAGGTCTACTTGGCCATCTTCGCGGTGATCGTGTTGCATCTCGTGTCCTGCGGAGCCGGTAAAATGCGTTTTACTCTCGCTTAAGATATTGAAAATAAACAGATAAGTTGGACTTTATTTCAACTGCGACTGAACTTCGCGCCTTCGATCGCCGGACGCAGGGCCTCGAGGATCTCGTCGACCGACGCGGCACCTTTAGGGTTTATGTTGATGGTAATGCCCTTTGCCCGGGTGTCGGCGAGGATTTGCCCAACCTCGTGGCCCGAGGCCGCAGTCAGCGCGGGCTTCGTCCGGGTGACGGGCCTGGCCGTAACCTGTTTCGCAGCGGCCGCGACCAGTCGCTCGCAAACCTTGATGCCCTCGATCCTGTCGCTGCCAGTATCCCTGAGCTTTTGCTGCTCCTCGCGCAGCGCCAAGGCTGCCGCGACAATGGCCGCGCGATGCTGCTCGTTCTTCAACAAGGGGGAAAGCCGCATGCCATGGCGAACCCTGAGGTCTCCAGGCTCGGCAAAGGCGGCAACGACCTCGTCCGGCAGTTCCGCCAATTGCAGAAGGTTGTGGAGGTTCTGCTTGGGAATGGCGAGCCGCTCGGCCATCTGCGTGCGAACGCCGTTATAATAGGCATCCACCGCATGCCGGTAGTTGCGTGCCCGTTCGAGATCGGTGACGTCCTCCCGCTCGCGATTTTCCAGATCGGCGAGACGGAAGGCGCCCTCGTCGTCTAGCGTTTCGATGCGGGCGACGAGCTCGATCTCTGTATGGTTGTTGGCATGCAGCCACGAAACCGAGAAATGGCGGCGGGTGCCGACGATCAATTCATAGGGATGATCGGCGTTGGGTGTCCGGCGTACGACTACCGGCTCGCGATTGGTTCCTTCCTCGCGGATAGACTCGATCAACGAGGCGCAGCGCTCATAGCTCAAGGCGGCATGGTCACGCGCGTTGCCAGGCCAGATCGAGCATTCGGAGGGCTTGAGGCGGATCGTGAGCCGTTTGACGGTGCGCGCGATCTCGTCGAAGGCGATACCCCGCCGCTCCAGGAAAGACGGCGTCGACGGTTCGTCGGCGGGCTTGTCGCGATTGACAAGTATCACGGCGTCGGCGGCTTCGACCGCCGCAGCCGGGGCAGGGGTAGTGCCGATGCTTTCGATCGCGTTCGCCAGGAGACTGCGTCGCTTGCCGCCCGCGCTGCTCATGCCGCCTCCGTCAGTCGATCGGTGCCCACCTGCGCCATGCGCGACGGCCATTGCTTGCAAATGTCCTTCTCGATCTCGCGAAACACCATGTTGAGGTTGTCGCGGCACCGTGTGTAGGTCTGGTGCGACCCGTAGGGCTTGTTGATTTCGTAGATCGACGACATCGACAGGCCGGCGTTCTTGATTTCTTCGGACAGGAGGATCGGTGTCGACAGCATCTGGCCGGCGTAAGTCTTCTCCATCACCTGGAGCATCTGCGCTTCGTTAGTCCGGCTGGGCTGGAACATGGTGCAGATGACACGGATGAAGCCGTAGTCGATCGACGTGTCGAACTTCGAGACTAGATCCATCGCTTCCCGGCACGTCTGCATGAAATGGATCGTCGAAAGATAGTCCAGCTGGCGGGCGGGGACGGGAATCAGCAACCCATCGGCGGCTGTGAGCGTGTTGACGCCCAGAAAGCCCATCGCCGGCGGAGGATCGAGAATGACGACGTCATAGTCGAGCCGGACCTCCTCGAGTCCGATCCTCAGCATGCGGAACGCCCCGGCAATCGCCGTGGGACCTTCCTCGATCGTCGCCGTGAGCTCCCATTCGGTGTCCTGCAGGCCCAGGTTCGCCGGGCAGATGTCGATATTGGGCCAAGCGGTCTTCTGGATGGTCTTCCGCAGCGAATCGGCCTCGTCGATACGCGGCGACAGGAAATTCGACAGCGTATGCGTCTCCTCCACCAGGGCCTCGAGATTGACGTCGAACATCACACTCATCGAGGCTTGGGGATCGCAGTCGACGACAAGCACCCGATAACCGCGCAGCGCGAGATAGTCCGCCAGATGCTTACCGGTGGTCGACTTACTGACGCCGCCCTTGAAATTCTGCACGGCGACGACGACCGCGCGTTCCGATGGCAACTTCCCCATTTTGATGCCCAGTGTTTCGCGAATGGCAATGAGGTCTTCGACCGTATAGAAACGGCGTCCGTTCGACGCCGTCTTGGGGGCGGGCAAGCGGCCACGCGCCTCCGCCTTGGAGAGCGCCTCGGGCGTCCGGCCGAGAAATTCCGCCGCGACAGTCGCACCCATCGATATATTGAGGGTCTTGCGATCGGAGGGATCGATCGCTGCTTGCCGCAGCACGGTCTTGGCATTCTCGCACGAGGCGATCATCGCATCGAGAATTTGACCCGACAGCATGGGCTTGTCCCCTTTATGAACCCAAACTGGCCACAGTTCGTGTAAAATGCCGTATTATGGCCCCTAATCCCGGACAGCTATGCCAAAACGACCATGGTTAGTCAAATGAGGCGGGAAAGTGGGGCTAACTCAGGGACAAACCAGAACGCCTACGGCGAGTCCCGGACCGTGCTCAGCGCAACCATTTCGCGTGCAATCCTGCCGGAAAATCAAGATGAATGGCGGCGCTCCTGCACTCTCGGTGAGACTTATCCGCAAGTCTCGCCGGGTTCGAAAGGCTTTGCCAACATCACGGGATGAAGCGCGAATCACCCCGCAGATGAACTCTGCGCCAAGTGCCTCTCAGGCGGAGATCTAATCCCCGACCGAATCGGTTCAGCCCGTAGACTGTTCCTTGCCAACGAGAAGCGCGGCGCGACAACGGCTCCTTTCCAACGCCTATTCGCAAGGTTTGCGCGCACCGGGCCCCAGGGCGGAGAAAAGGGGAGGGTGGGGCGGAGGGGTAACAGGAGGAGAGCCATGGCCTTGATCGCTCACAAGCCGAGCCAGGAACTGATCGACCTGGTCGGAGCCCTCGGCGGGTCCTGGCACGGCCGCACCGCCATGTGCCTGTGTCCGGCGCACGCCGATCGCACGCCAAGCCTGTCACTCCGGCAAGGCGAACGCGGCATCCTCGTCACCTGCTTTGCCGGCTGCGAGCGCGGTGACATATTGCGCGAACTGGCGCGTGTGCCGCTCCGCACCCGCTTCGCCTATGCCGACACGCCAACGAATGCCTCGGGCAATGCCGCGCGTCTCTGGGACGAGGCGCTTGCCATCTCCGGAACGCTCGCCGAACGCTACTTGGAGTCGCGGCGGCTCGAACCGCCCGCCGAGGAACTCCGCTTCCATCCCCGCTGTCCGTACCGGCCCAAGCCTTGGACCACCTATCATCCCGCGCTGCTCGTTGCCGTACGCGAGGGGCGGCGGTTGACCGCCATCCAGCGGATATTTCTCGATTCGCAGACCGCCGGCTACCGGATGAAGCTCATGCTGGGCCGTCCGGGCCGCGGGGCGTGGCAGGGAGGAGGGCAGGGAACGACGACCCTGGCCCTCGCGGAAGGCTTCGAAACGGCACGCGCCTTTACCCTGCTCAAGGCCATACCGTGCTGGGCCAGTCTGGGGGCGAGACGCCTGGACCAGATTCTCTTGCCCGGCTCGCTCACGGCGCTGATCCTTGCCGCGGACAATGATGCCGAAGGCGAACTGGCGGCGGAGCGCGCGGGGTTGCGGTATGCCCGGCCCGGCCTCGAGATCACGCACGCCCCGCCTGGTGGCTTCAAGGACTGGGCCAAGGCGCTGGAAGCGGCTTGCCGCTGATAGCCCGAGCCCTCGCAACGCGGCAGCCTCACGGCTATATCCGCGGCGGCGAGACGGGTCGTTCTGTGGGCCGATCGGACGACCGCCGCCGGGCAGACGGATGCCGGATCGCCGGCAGGCCGTCCGATCACACGCGCCTTCCGCGTTAGTCAACGGGCTCAGCAGGTGTCAGAGGATCCCCGGATGCGCGCTTATGTCGAGCCATTGTCAGGAGCATTGCTAGTGTCCCGCCTTCGCCAACACCCGGAAAGCCATCTCGTCTCGCGCATCGGTTGGCTGCGGGCGGCTGTCCTTGGCGCCAATGACGGGATCGTTTCCACCGCCAGCCTGATCGTCGGCGTGGCGTCGGCATCGGCGGCCACCTCCGAAGTTCTGATCGCAGGCGTCGCCGGCCTCGTCGCGGGGGCCATGTCGATGGCGGCCGGCGAGTACGTCTCCGTCAGCTCTCAATCGGACACCGAACAGGCAGATCTGGCGCGGGAGCGCGCGGAGCTTGCCGGGCAGCCCGATCTCGAACGCGAAGAACTGGCCCGGATCTACACAGAGCGCGGTGTCTCGGCGGACCTCGCACGCCAGGTCGCCGCCCAGTTAATGGGACACGATGCACTGGCCGCCCACGCGCGGGACGAACTCGGCATCTCGGAGGTCACCGCGGCTCGTCCGATACAGGCGGCCTTGACCTCGGCGGCGACGTTTTCCCTCGGCGCGATAATGCCCCTCGTCATGGTTCTGCTCATGCCGCGCGCATTTCTGGTCGCGGGCGTTTCGATCGCGTCCCTCGCCTTCCTTGCCTTGCTCGGAGGCATCGGCGCGCGCGCCGGCGGCGCCAGGGTTGGGAGGGCCACCTTGCGCGTGACCTTCTGGGGCGCTCTTGCCATGGTGCTGACGGCGGGAATTGGCGCTCTGTTCGGCACGGTCGTATGACGATGCGAGCGGCATGTCCGGGCAGGGCCGGGGACCACAGTCATGGCCGCCCGACCGGTTTGCGGAGCCGGGCGCAAGGCACGTGATGAAGAATTGAAGGTCTGATCGGAATCAGAACGGCTGGCATTGGAAGCGCGCATGGACGGGGCAAGCAACGACATTCCCTACTGGAGCGACGAACCGTCGATGTTGACGGTGTCGTTGGGGAGCAGCCTCACCGGCCTCTCCCCGGGCCAAGCCGCAACGCAGCTTGCCCGCCTCGGACCCAACAGCGTCGAGGATACGACCCATCTTGGCACCCTGCGCCTGCTCCTGCGCCAGTTCGAAAGCCCGCTCGTCCTCATCCTCGTGTTTGCCGCCGGAATATCCCTGGTGCTGCAGCAATGGGTGGATGCGGCCATTATCCTGGCGATTGTCCTTGGCAGCTCGCTCCTCAGCTTCTTCCAGGAATATCGGGCGTCCTCCGCGGTCGAAGAGCTCAAGAAGCGGCTAGCGCTGACGGCCCGGGTTCTGCGCGATGGCGCGGAATGTGAAGTGCCTGTCAGCGCGATCGTGCCTGGCGACATGGTGCTGCTATCGGCCGGCAATCTCATTCCCGCTGACGGCCTGGTGATCGAGGCGTCGGACTTTCTGGTCAGCGAGGCGAGCATGACCGGCGAGTCCTTTCCGGTTGAAAAGCGTCCCGGCCGCGTCGCGGCGGACGCGCCGATCACGAAGCGCACGAATTGCGTGTTCCTGGGCGCTTCGGTCCGCAGCGGCACGGCGAAGGTGCTCGTGGCCAGGACCGGGCGCGAGACCGAGTTCGGCGCCATCGCCGCGCGGCTGAGGGCGCGACCGCCCGAAACCGACTTCGCGCGCGGGGTGAGGCAGTTCGGCTATCTGCTGGTCCGGATCATGGTCGTCATCGTGCTGTTCGTGCTGACCGTGAACCTGTTGCTCCAGCGCCCGGTAATCGAGTCGCTGCTGTTTGCCGTGGCGCTGGCGGTGGGACTGTCGCCCGAACTGCTTCCGGCCATCATCAGCGTGACGCTGTCCGCGGGCGCCCGGGCCATGAGCAAGCGGGGTGTCATCGTGCGCCGGCTCGAGGCGATCGAGAATCTGGGCAGCATGAACATCCTGTGCACCGACAAGACGGGCACGTTGACCGAAGGAGAGCTCGTTCTGAGCCAGGTGCTGGATGCCGAAGGCCAGGCTTCGGACGAGGTCCGACACCTTGCTTTTCTCAATGCAGCCCTCGAGACCGGCATCGAGAACCCGCTCGATGCCGCCATTATCGCGGCCGGCGAGAGCGCCGGGCTGACGAAGCATGGCTTCACCAAGATCGATGAAATTCCCTACGACTTCATGCGCCGCATGCTGACCATCGTCGTGGCTGAGGACGCCGGGCCCGCGCAGCATCTCTTCGTGACCAAGGGCGCTTTTGCCAACGTCCTCGCCATCTGCACGGCATTCGACCGCGGTGGCACCGCGGTTCCGCTCGATGCTCCGGCACGCGCGCGTCTGGAGGCCGTGTTCGAGGCCAAGGGGGCCGAGGGCTTTCGGGTCCTGGCCGTCGCCACCCGCAAGGTCTCCATCAAGGCAGACTATGCGCGCGACGACGAGCGCGACATGGTCTTTCGAGGATTTCTGATCTTTCTCGATCCGCCCAAGGCCGATGCCGCACGCGCGATCCAGGACCTCAGTCGGCTCGGCATTCGCATAAAGGTAATCAGCGGCGACAATCGCCATGTCACGGCTCATCTCGCGCAAGCCGTCGGGCTGGATGCGAACGCGATGCTGACCGGCGAGGAACTGGGCAGGCTCAAGGACGAGGCGCTGTGGCACCTTGCACCCCGGACCGACCTGTTCGTCGAGATCGACCCCCAGCAGAAGGAGCGGATTGTCCGGGCGCTGCAGCGCACCGGCCATTCGGTTGGCTATCTGGGCGACGGCATCAACGATGCGCCGGCGCTCCATGCGGCCGACGTCGGCATTTCGGTCGAGGAAGCCGTCGATGTCGCCCGTGAAAGCGCCGACATCATCCTGCTGAGCCGCGACCTCGATGTGCTGCGTTCGGGCGTCGAGGATGGCAGGAGGACATTTGCCAATACGCTCAAATACATCGCCATCACAACCAGCGCCAACTTCGGCAATATGATCAGCATGGCGCTGGTAACCCCGTTCCTGCCGTTCCTGCCGCTCGCAGCCAAGCAGATCCTGCTGAACAATTTTCTCTCCGATGTTCCCTCGATCGCGATTTCGAGCGACAATGTCGATGCGGAGCGCGTCACCCGGCCGCAGCGCTGGAATGTCGCGGAAATCCGCAAGTTCATGATGGTCTTCGGGCTGGTCAGTTCGGTGTTCGACATCCTGACGTTCGGCCTTCTCTTGCGCGTCTTTCACGCGAACGAAGCGACTTTCCAGACATCCTGGTTCATGATTTCGCTGTTGACGGAACTCGCCGTCGTGCTCGTCCTGCGAACCCACAGGCCCGTGTTCCGCAGCACACCGAGCAAGTTGCTATTGTGGTCGACGATTGCGGTAGTGGCCGCGACATTCGCCGTCCCATTCCTGGGGGCACCAACCTCGATCTTTGGCTTTGTGCCCCTCTCCATGCCGGAGTTGGCGGTGATCGCCGCGATCGTTTTGGGTTACATCGTGGCAACCGAGATTGTGAAGGCATGGTACTTTGGGCCGGAAAGAGCCGGTGCGGGGCGCTGGGAAAAGGCCGACCTCTAAGGAGGACACAAGCCGGGGGGAAAGTCCGTCAACCTCGGGTGCGGAGCCGCGCGGAAAGCCACCGCTGGGTCAAGCGAGACGGACGCAATCGCAGCGAAGGGGTATGCTGCCCCGCTCGGTAGATCGTTTAGCAGAGCTACCAGGCTGGCTTGGCCGATGACGGAGCACCATTTTTCCACATTTCCAGGAAAGGTCGCAGATCTTCGGGAAGCTGGTCTTCGAAGGTTTGCTCGAGCGGATACTGTGGCATGTTCGCAGCTATGGCACCGAGCAAAGCCAGCCCCTGTTTGCGATCCTTCGGGCGTTTTTGCGGATTGCGCTTGGGCTGGGCGGACATCCACAGCTTGTGGAGCGCGAACCAGCGGGGGTCGGGCGCGACGATGCGGGCAGGGGACCCGTCGCGGCAGCCTATCACCTGGTCTACCGGCCGGCCGAGCAACAACCATTCCTGTTCGGGCAGGGGGACTGGCCGTGGCCGGTCCTGCGTTTCCAGGGTGCCCGCGCGCGAGGGCGCGACGAGCAGTTCGACCTCATAGGCTTTGGCATTGCGCGCCTGGAAATCGCGTTCGCTGTTGATCGTGAAGGTGGGATCGACCGCCTTGAGCATGTCCCAGACCCGGTGGCCGGCATCGCCAGGGGCCTGCGCGATCCAGGCGAGGTCGAAATCCTCGGTCTCGTCGGGCAGGGTGATCGTACCATTGGCCTCGATCATGTAAGCAGCAACGGCATTGGTGCCGACGACGAGCAGGTGCGACCCTAGGAGATGCCGCCGGTCGCACTCGCGCAGGATTGGCCCTGCGTCGCTGGAGAGCATCGGCAGGCGCAAGGCGCGGTAGAGCGCCGCGCTTTCAGCCAGGGCAGCGCGCAGGTCCTTTATCTGTGCTTGCAGCGCATCCTTGCGCGCATGATAGTCGCGAAACACGGCTTCGCGCGCCGCGTTCATCGGCCCGAGGCTCTTGCCGTTGCCGCTGCGATCCCGGATTTCGTAGAGATAGACCGACCCCGAGACGGTCTTGCGCCGTAGATCGTAGGGCAGGGCGGCGAGCTCCTGCTCGGCGGCCATCCACACCTCGTAGCGCTGGCGCAGATTGACGAGCAGCCGGGATTGTTCGTCGGAGAAGGGACGGATCTGATGCATTGCCACCTTTTATCCCACATTTTCTAAAAATACAAAACTGTGGGATAAATAGGGGTACGTCTCTAGTGTTGTGGGGCATCGGGGCTGCACTCGACCGATGTGTGGTCTTGTCGATATCGGGTTTCAAGCGGCCCTTCGCATTCGTCGTCGAGCAGTTCTGGCCAGCATCTGCCCTGGCGGAAGCCAAGTCCCGCTCGGGGACTTGCATTTAGTTTAGACTATTCTACATTAGATAGAGCTTATGGAACGGCCTGTGAAATTATCTCCCTTAGCCCCATTCGGGGAGCAGGCGGCGCAAGCCGCCGCGCTGCTCCGTATGCTTTCTAACGAGAGCCGCCTGCTCGTGCTGTGCCATCTGGCGGAAAGGGGAGAGCTGCCGGTGGGCGCGCTGGTCGAGCGGATTGGACTCAGCCAGTCGGCGCTGTCGCAACACCTTGCCAAGTTACGCGAAGAGGGACTCGTGGCGACCCGCAAGAAAGCCCAGACCGTATATTACCGGATATGCGATCCGCGCGCCCGGCGGATACTCGCGCTGCTTCACGATATTTTCTGCCCGGAGCTGGGCCGAGGGCCGGCCAAAGCCCAACCCATCGGAGACGACCAATGACCGACGACACCGGGATCGAGCAGGCGGCGGCGCAAGTCCGGCGCGTGCTGGCCGGAGAACTTCGCGCACCGCAGGTAAAAGCGTTCTTCCACGAGCCGACCTTCACAGCGAGCTATGTGATCAGCGACCCCGTGGCGAAGCGGGCGGCGATCGTGGACAGCGTGTGGGACTTCGATCAGCCCTCCGGAAGGACGAGCTTCGAGTCTGCCGACGGGATTGCTGCCTATGTCCAGGAGCGGCGCCTCACGGTTGACTGGATCCTCGAGACCCACGCCCATGCCGATCATCTGTCCGCCGCTCCCTACCTCCAGCAGAAGCTCGGCGGCAAGCTCGCCATTGGCCGGGAGATCGTCACCGTCCAAGGCGTGTTCAGCAAGATTTTCAACGAGGGCACCGAATTCGCGCGCGACGGCTCGCAGTTCGACCGGCTGGTCGCCGATGGCGAAGAGCTGATGGTGGGAGAGATCCCGCTTATCGCCCTGCACGTGCCAGGGCACACGCCTGCCGACCTGGCCTATGTCGTGGGAGACGCGGCATTCATCGGCGACACCATGTTCATGCCCGACTACGGCTCGGCACGTGCGGACTTCCCGGGCGGCGATGCCGCCACCCTATACCGCTCGGTCAGGCGCCTGATGCGTCTCCCGGACGAGACCCGCGTGTTTCTCTGCCACGACTACAAGGCCCCCAACCGCGATCACTACGTTTGGGAAACATCGATGCTCGCACAGCGCACCGCCAATGTTCATCTCCATGAGGGCGTTACCGAGGCCGAGTTCGTCGCGATGCGCAAGCAGCGCGATGCGACGCTGGAAATGCCGCGGCTCATCCTGCCCTCGATCCAGGTCAACATGCGCGGCGGGCATATGCCTCCGCCGGAGGACAATGGCCTGTCCTATCTCAAGCTGCCGGTGAACGCGCTATGATGCTGCCCGGCTTTCCCGATGCCCAGCCGCTGCAAGGCGCGTTGGGCGGGGTTCTGATCGGCCTGGCCGCGGCGCTCATGTTGCTCGGCTCGGGCCGTATCGCCGGGGTCTCCGGCATAGTGGCCCGGGGCACCCGGATCGCCTCCGGCGATATGTCGATGACCAGCGCCTGGGGGTTCCTCGTCGGCCTCCCGCTCGGGGCCCTCTTGGCTGCTCTGACAGTCGACCGGGAGCCCGCCAGCTTCGCTAGCTGGCCGGTGCTGGTGGCGGCCGGCCTTCTCGTCGGATTCGGCACGCGCATGGGCAGTGGCTGCACGAGCGGCCACGGCGTGTGCGGCGTCAGCCGGCTTTCGCAGCGCTCGATCTTGGCGACCGCCTCATTCATCGCGGCCGGGATCGTGACCGTGTTCATCCAGTCCCGGATCGGAGGCTGACATGTCGCTAGCCAGGAAACTTCTCCCGCCGCTCGTCTCGGGCACGCTGTTCGGCGCCGGCCTGACTGTTTCGGGAATGACCGATCCCGCCCGGGTGCGGGGGTTCCTCGACGTCTTCGGCGCATGGGACCCGACTCTGGTCTTCGTCATGGGCGCCGCCGTGCTGGTCATGGCGGTGGCCTGGCGAATTCGCCAGCGGATGGGCACACCGGCCTTTGCCGAACGGTTTTCTCTGCCGGACCGCAACGATCTCGACGTACGCCTGATCTCCGGATCGATCCTGTTTGGCATCGGCTGGGGCATTGCTGGCCTTTGCCCGGGTCCGGCGGTCGCTTCGCTGGCTCTTTCACCTCTTAGCGTCCTGCCGTTCGTCCTCGCGATGCTCGCGGGCATGGCCGTTCAGCAGTTCGTCAGCCTCATGCCACGGCGTCGCCAAACGGTTCAGGAGTAAGAAGTCATGGGGTTCACCAACCTGAGTCACCGCCTAAGTACTTCCCCCCAGATCCGCGCGGAAGAGGTTGCGGAGATCGCGGCCGCCGGCTTTCGCTCGATCATCTGCAACCGCCCCGACGGGGAGGAACAAGGACAACCCACCGCCGAAGACATCGGCGCGGCGGCGAGGGGTGCCGGCCTTGGCTTTGCGCACGTTCCGGCAGTGTCCGGCTCCATCACCGATCAGGATGGGCTCGCCATGAAGCGGGCTCTGGACGAGCTGCCGGGGCCGGTCCTGGCATACTGCCGCTCGGGCGCGCGTTCTAAAACGCTGGCAGAAATGGCGGGTGCACTGGCCCCGCACGGTCCCGACTGCGGCAGCTACGATATCGTCATCGTCGGCGGAGGCAGCGCTGGGATCGCTACCGCGGCCAGCATTCTCAAGCGTAACCCCAAGCTCAGCCTGGCGATCGTCGAGCCGAGCGAGGTGCACTACTACCAGCCGGGCTGGACGATGGTGGGTGCCGGCATTTTCACCCGTGAGTTCACCCGGCGCGCTGAGGCACGGGTGATTCCGCAAGGCGCGAACTGGATCAAGGCGTCCGCCAGCGGGTTCGCGCCCGACGAAAACAAGGTGCTGCTGTGTGACGGCGGCAGCGTGTCCTACCGCGTGCTGATTGTCTGTCCGGGGATCAAGCTCGACTGGGATGCCATCCCAGGGCTGCGGGACACTCTCGGCCGCAACGGCGTCACTTCGAACTACAGCTACGAGTTCGCGCCTTATACTCGCCGTCTGGTGAAGGAACTCAAAGGGGGGCGGGCATTGTTCACCCAGCCGGTTATGCCGATCAAGTGCGCCGGCGCGCCGCAGAAGGCGATGTACCTGTCGTGCAGCATCTGGGAGCCCGCCGGAGTTCTCAAGGACATCGACGTTCAGTTCCACACCGCGGGTGCCGTGCTCTTTGGCGTTGCGGCTTATGTTCCGGCGCTGATCGAATACGTCGAGCGCTACGGCGCTCATCTGAACCTCGAGTCACGGCTCGTCGCCATCGATGGGCCGGCGAAAGTCGCCACCTTTGAGCAGAAGCGCGGCAACGAGCTCAAGCGCGTGGAGGAGCGGTTCGACATGATCCACGTGGTGCCGCCGCAGACCGCACCCGATTTCGTCCGGTCCAGTTCTCTCGCGGCGCCCTCCGGCTTCGTCGAGGTGGACGAAGCCACGCTGCGCCATCCCCGCTACCCCAACGTCTTTGCCCTCGGCGACGCCTGCTCCGCCTCGAACGCGAAGACCGCGGCGGCTGTTCGCAAGCAGGCACCGGTGGTGGCAGTGAACGCCTTGGCTGCACTCGAGGGCCGGGAGCCCGTCGCCGATTACGACGGCTACGGCAGCTGTCCGCTCACCGTCGAGAAGGGCAAGATCGTGCTCGCCGAGTTTGGCTATGGTGGCAAGCTCCTGCCCAGTTTCCCCGCCTGGCTGATCGACGGCACTCGCCCCTCGCGCCTTGCCTGGCTGCTCAAGGATACGATCCTGCCGCCCGTTTACTGGCACGGTATGCTCAAGGGCCGGGAGTGGATGGTCAAGCCGCACCTGACCAGCACCTGAGATGTCTTCGTTC
The DNA here is from genome assembly GCF_037154075.1 of Sphingobium aromaticiconvertens. Taxonomy (NCBI): domain Bacteria; kingdom Pseudomonadati; phylum Pseudomonadota; class Alphaproteobacteria; order Sphingomonadales; family Sphingobiaceae; genus Sphingobium; species Sphingobium aromaticiconvertens. The sequence continues at coordinate 57,624 of NZ_JBANRJ010000006.1, read as the reverse complement.
TCCCGCTATCTCCCCATCCTCGGCTGGGCCGGGCAATATGACCGCGGGACGCTGACCAACGATCTCGTCGCGGCGGCGATCGTCACCGTCATGCTCATTCCTCAGAGCCTCGCCTACGCGATGCTCGCCGGCCTTCCGCCCGAGATCGGCCTTTACGCGTCGATCGCGCCGCTGGTTGCTTACGCGATCTTCGGCACCAGCCGCGCCTTGGCGGTAGGTCCGGTGGCGGTGATCTCGCTGATGACGTTGACGGCCGCAGGAAGCGTCGCTGCGCCCGGCAGCGCGGAGTTCATCGCCGCGGCGCTCGTTCTGGCGTTGCTTTCGGGCCTGATCCTGCTCCTGATGGGCGTGCTGCGGCTCGGTTTCCTTGCCAACCTGCTCTCGCATCCGGTGGTGTCGGGGTTCATCACCGCGAGCGGCATCATCATCGCCGTCAGCCAGTTGAAATCGATCCTCGGCGTCAGGGCTTCCGGCGAAACGCTACCCGAGCTGATCGGAACCCTGGTCCGCGCCCTGCCCACGACGCATCTGCCCACGCTCGCGATCGGTGTTGCCGCAACCGCTTTCCTGTTCTGGGTGCGCAAGGGGCTGAAGCCGCTGCTAGTGCGCGCGGGTCTGGCTCCTCGACCCGCAGACCTCTTGGCCAAGGCTGGACCGATCGCCGCGGTGGCGGTTTCGACCCTGGCCGTGGTCTTTCTCGGCCTGGAGGCGCAGGGGGTGAAGGTCGTGGGTGACATCCCGCAAAGCCTGCCACCGTTCACCTTGCCGCTGTTCGATGCCGAACTATGGCGACAATTGGCGGTTCCCGCGCTCCTGCTGTCGGTTATCGGTTTCGTGGAAAGCGTTTCCGTCGCCCAGACCCTGGCCGCCAAGAAGCGCCAGAGGATCGATCCCGATCAGGAGCTGATCGGCTTGGGCTCGGCCAACGTGGCGGCGGCCTTCACCGGCGGGTATCCGGTTACCGGCGGCTTTGCCCGCTCGGTCGTCAACTTCGATGCAGGCGCGGAAACGCCGGCCGCCGGCGTGTTCACCGCTGGCGGAATCCTCGTAGCCGCTCTGTTCCTGACGCCGCTACTGGCGTCGCTTCCCGTCGCGACGCTGGCGGCAACGATCATCGTCGCAGTGCTCAGCCTCGTCGACTTGCGAAAGCCGGTTGAAATCTGGCGCTATTCGCGCACCGACTTCGCGGCGATGATGGCCACCATCCTCGTCACGCTGCTGGCCGGGGTCGAGGCCGGGGTCATCGCGGGTGTCGGCCTCAGTCTCGCCCTGTTCGTTTGGCGCGCATCGCGGCCCCATGCGGCGGTCGTCGGCCGGGTGCCGGAGACGGAGCACTTTCGCAACGTCAAGCGCCACAAGGTGTTCACCGATCCCAGGGTACTGACCATCCGAATCGACGAGAGCCTGACCTATCTCAATGCGCGCTGGCTGGAGGAGTTTGTCCTCGAGCAGGTTGCCGATCACCCCCAGCTCAAGCACCTCATCTTGATGTGCTCTGCGGTGAATGCGATCGATGCCTCGGCGCTCGAGAGCCTCGAGGCCATCAATCACCGCCTTGCCGACGCGGGCGTGAGTCTGCACCTGTCGGAAGTGAAGGGGCCGGTCATGGATGCGCTTGAGCGCTCGCATCTTGTCGGAGCCCTGGGGGGCCAGATATGGCTTTCGCAAAATGCGGCTTTTGACGCTGCTGTCGTCAGTGCCGATCGTCACGATGACACGCAGCGTCTGCCTGATCTGTGGCTCGCCCGGGGATTGATATGACAGGACGCGAGGGCGTGCCCATCCTCTCGCGCGCAGCTTCGCCTTTACGCGATGACACAGGGTGCAACTGTCGAAAAGACGCTCCGCCTGTCCCCAAGAGCGCGGCAGGTCGAACGGGGTCGAACCAGTCAGCCTGCGGATCGCGGGCTTCACCGCGCTGCCGTGCCAAAGGGGACGCACACAGGGTTGCCGGCATCGCCGCTGACGGCCGCCGCGCGTCCATCGCGGCGCAGTGAATGGGGCGGGCTTGCTAGATAGGGCCACAGGCGGCGAACAGGAGAGCTTGATTGAACAAGGACACGACCTCTGCCCACATCATCGAAACGGGTGAAAGTGCCTTCGCCGTCCGTATCGAGGTGTCGGGCCATCACCTCACCGGCGACGAGCCTGTTGCCCAGGGAGGCAGCAACCTGGGGCCGGCGCCCTATGATCTCCTGCTGGCCGCCTTGGGAGAGTGCACGGCCATGACGGTGCGCTGGTATGCGCGTCAACAGAACTGGCCGCTCGAACGTGTGGAAGTGATCCTCACCCATGCCAAGGGCGGGCTCGAGGGTACGTCGGCAAAAGCCGATCATTTCGCCAAGACGATCCGGATTTCCGGCAAAGACCTGTCCGAGGAGCAACGCCAAAAGCTTATCGCCGTGGCGGCCCGCTGCCCGGTGCAACGCACCCTCGAGGGTACGCCTGTTATCACCACGCATGCGGCCAGTTGACCGGTTCGGTCGCCGCCCCTTGCGCGCGCGCTGGGCCATTGAACAGACCGGCGGCCAGGCACGAAAGGATGAACGATGACCTATTATATCGCGGCCAGGCTCAGTGCTCCGTTCGAGGATGCCATCGCCCGCACCGATGGCGGCGCTCAAGACCGAAGGTTTCGGCGTGATCAGCCGGATCGATATCCAACAGACCCTTAAATCAAGATCGATGTCGAATTCCGGCCATACACGATCCTGGGAGCTTGCAATTGGAAGACAAGGTCGGACTGATGCTGCCCTGCAATGTTATCGTTCAGGAGTCAGGCTCGGGTGATGTCGAAGTGGCTGCCATTGACCCGGTAGCCTCGATGCAGGCCATCGATAATCCCGCCTTGATGAGGGCTGCGCAGACAGTTCGTGACAAGCTCTCGCGCGTAATCGGGCAATTGGCACAGGACGCAGCCGCCGCTTGATCATTCGTCAGAACGCCGCCGGCGGCGGCGCGCTAAGGATCCCCGCCGCCGCCTCGCAGCTGTCCGCTGCATCATCCTACCCAGGGAGAGCCTTCCTCACCCAGGCGACAATCGCGGTGCTCGGCATCGCGCCGGACTGGCGAGCAATCTCGCGTCCCTTGGCGAACAGCATCAGCGTCGGGATAGACCGGATGTCGTAGCGGTCGGCAACAGCCTGTTCGGCCTGCGTATCCAATTTGCCGAGCCGCACATCGGGTTCGAGCAGGCCGGCGGCGGCACTAAAAGCGGGCGCCATCTGCCGGCAGGGGCCGCACCACGCCGCCCAGAAATCGACGAGCAGCGGGACGTCGCTCTTCGCGGCGTGAGCATCGAAGTTGGCTGCGGTAAGAACCACGGGCTCCTTCAGGAACAACAGCGAGCCGCATCGGCCGCATTTGCCGCTCGCCCGAACCTTGTCTTTCGGCACCCGGTTTGCCGTCGCGCAGGCCGGGCAGATCACGATCATCGTATTCTCAACTGTCATCTGGCTACCCTTACTACCCAAGTGAGCCTGAAGAAGCCTCGTCCCGGCCCCCGGCCCCCGGCCTACGGTCGCCTCGCGCGGGCAGGCGAGGCGGCGCGCAAGTAAGGTATCATCCACCAAGCGTGAGGCGGCGAGCAAGGACTATGTCCTGTCTCGCTTGTGGGCAGCCGGGCGGGTGCGCACCTGACGGTGGCGCAGTGCCGTCCTTCTTGCAGCCGCGCTGGGCGAGGAGCCGACGGCTGCGCGCTCCAACCTGCGCGCTGGGCGAAGCGCTTCTTCTGCCCGCGACAGCGCGCGGATCGCGATATCGAGCTGAACGCGCGAGATCTCGCCCACATGGGTCTGGCGCACGGTTCCGTCGGCCGCGATGAAGAGCGTCGTCGGCAGAGCCGGAGCGCCGGTCAGGACGCCGAGCACGCCCTCCGGATCCAGCGCAACATGGCGGGGCTCCAGGCCTTGGCCTTCCAGGAAGGCGCTAAGCCGCTCGGGTGTTTCGCCCTGATTGACCAGCAGGATCATCGCGCGCCGTTCGCTGGCGGCGGCGGCGATCAGCATCGGCATTTCGCGGCGGCAGGGCGGGCACCAGCTGGCCCAGAGGTTAAGCACGGCGACGCGGCCGCGCAGATCGCCTGCCGTGATGGTGCCGCCCTGCGCCATTTCGAAACGCAGGCCTGCCGGCAACAGGGTCGCCGATCGCGGCGTCCGTTCCTCGCCAAATGCAACTCACACCGCCGAAAGTACCGCCAGCAGGCCGAGTCCCGCGGCAATCGGGCGAGGCTTGCGCAGGGTCAGGACCAACGCCAGCGCTGCTGCCGCCACCCCGGCGCTCCATATCCAGCCGCCGAACCAGGCCTGCAGCGCGACGACCGGATCGAGCGCGAAACTCTCCTCGTGGACCCACACATAGGCTGCCCGGGCGCTGACAAGGCCCACCAGCAGGGCGATCGCTGCCGGCTGCCAGGATGGCACGCGAAACCGGCGCACGATCAAGTCCGTCCCGGCAAGAAAGACCAGGATGAGCCCCATGGCGACAAGGCGATCGAGCGCCATTGCCAGCGGACCGATCTGGATGATGTCATGCGAATTCATGTGTCATGTCCGTGGCACGGGCGAGAAACAACGCGGCGCCGACTGACGTCCCGCGGGTGCACGCTGGCGATAACGGCTTCGCGATTGGGTGATAATCCTCAAGGGCAGCCGGATCGAAAAGCGCACGGATAGCCCAGCAGGGCGTCGGCGAACAGGTAAGCGATCGTCTGCGGCTCAACGGCTTCGATCCGTCGTCATGGACCGGCGCGATCAGGGCAACGCCTTCTTAATGGCCGGCGCGTTATGCTGTGCGGGACATGCTCGAGAACCAGAAGATCCGGCCTGCCAGTGTTATCGGCCCCTTGGGCGACCGCTGACGCTCGAATCTCTCCCGCCGCCAGGAACCCGGCGCTGGGTCGTTCGGCGCAAGGCCGAAGTGGTCGCCGCGGTCCAGGGCGGGCTGCTCACTTTTGATGAGGCTTGCGAACGCTACGATCTCACGCTCGAGGAGCTGGTTTCCTGGGAGCGGGCTGTCGACCGCTCGGGCATGCAGGGGCTGCGCGTGACCCGCATCCAGCACTATCGCGACCTGCATGAGCGCCGGCTCAAGTACTGACGGCAGCCTGCTTGCCCACCTCAACGAGGCCTCTGAAGGTTTCGGGGCGCAGGGCACCGGCCCGCTCGCGACCAAGGATCACCTAATGATCATCCGTATTGCTGCGGTGCGCGACCTCGGGAACTCCACGAACAGGAGGACTCCATGACACGCATCGCGATCATCGACGGACATCCGGGCTATGTTCACGCCCTCGCCGATGCCTACGCAGCGGGGGCCGAGGCGACCATCCACGAGGTCCGCCGGATCGAGCTTGCCACGCTGGATTTTCCGCTTCTGCGCTCCGCGCGCGAGTGGCGCGAGACCGACCCTGTCAGCGCCATCCGCAACGCGCAGAAGGATATTCGCTGGGCGGATCATCTCTTGATCCTCTACCCTTTGTGGCTCGGCGACATGCCCGCGCTGCTGAAAGCGTTCCTCGAGCAGGTGATGCGGCCCGGGTTCGCGATCGACGAAGGCTCCGCAGGGGCAGAGGCGAAACTCCTGTCAGGTCGCTCGGCCCGGATCATCGTGACGATGGGCATGCCCGCACCGTTCTACCGCTTCTTCTACCGCGCCCACAGCCTCAAGAGCCTCGATCGCAATATCCTGCGGGCCGTCGGGTTCGATTCGGCGCGATACTCGATTATCGGCAGCGTCGAGGCGAGCGCGCCCGCCCGAGAAGCCTGGCTGCGCAGCGTTGCTCTGCTCGGCGATGCGGCGCGTTAGCGTGGCTGAATGGTGAACCGGGTCTTCACTTGCGCTCGCGTACCATCAGCACGTCGGTGCCGGCCACAAACAGCAAAGCCTCGGCCTGGCTACCGATCGTCGCATGAGCAAAGCCGCTGCGACCATGCGTGCCCAACACAAGAAGGTCAGCCTTCGTTCGCTCGAGCCGGTCCAGGACGATGCTGCCGGTCTCACCTTCGACGACAACGGGTTCGATGGCAGACCTCAAGGGCGCGATCTCCTCGTGGGACAGGAACGTCGCCATCCCCTTTTCGGCTTCAGCCCGCACATATTCCTTCACATCGTCCGACTTGAGCCAGGCTTCGTAAGGGACATGGAACGCATGGACGAGGGTGAAGTCGGCGCCTGGAAATAGCCTCGCGGCCGAAAGCAGGGCCGCGCGCGAACAATCTGAAAGATCGGTCGCAACGACAATCCGCCGGTACGGATGAGCCGGGCGCCGCCGCACGACCAGAACCGGTGCTTGCGCACGGCGGACAATATGGTCGACAACTGTTCCCAGCAGGTAATCGCCGATGCTGTTATACCGCGCGACGCCGGTCACGATCAGGTCGCTGCCGCGTTCCGCCGCCACTTGCGCCAGAATCTCGGGCGCAGACCCGGCCCGCACGATCAATGCTGCGTCCCGGGCCGCGTCCGGCAATTCCGCGCGCAGCCGTTCGGCCGTCTCTGGCGAGGCTTCGGCAACATCGCGTTCCAGAACGTGCGCAATGGCCAACCTCCCGCCATGATCGCGCACAATTTGCATAGCCCGGTCGAGAGCCCGGTCGCATCGGGCCGAAAAGTCGCTCGCCAACAATACTTCGCACGTCGCAGCCATGACCGTTCCCTTGTTGCTGAGCGGGGAAGTTCAGTTTCGAGCGATGGGTCCGGCGATGCCATACGGAATAATACCTGCCCGGCGAAAGTACTGCGATCACGCGTCGGCGCGGCTTGATCATTTGCAAGGTCCTTCACGGGTCAACGCGAGCGGCCAGGTGCCCGGTCAAGAGGGAAGGGGGGCTTGCAGGATTGATGCTGCCGATGGGGCAGCAAGTCCGGAGCTCCTCACCATGTCCGATCTGTCCGATACTGCAACCGCGGCCGAGCGCCGCGCGGCTACCATCCTCGTCGAGCGGCTGAGGTCCACCGATCCGATTACCCGCGCCGATCTCAACGCCACGATGACCGAAGGATTTGGCGGCTCCGATGCCGATGGTCTGTGGACCCAGCGCGCCAGCTTCGAGATCCTCGAGCATGCGCTCGCCCACCATCTTCAGTTCGGCCCCTATCCGCTGCGGTCGCTGACCGATGTCGGCGCGGCCTGCGATCTGCTCGACCGGCTGCCGACCCAGACGGTGCGCAGCGAAGAGCAAATCGAATGGCAGCAATTCTCGACGCCCGTCGATCTCGCGGCCGTCGCGATCGTGCTCGCGGATATCCAGGCTGACGACATCATTCTGGAACCGAGCGCTGGCAACGGTCTCCTCGTCGCCCATTGCCGGGATCACTCAGGTCTCCAGCTCAACGAATATGCCGCGCCGCGCCGCGCGCGCCTGACCCACGCTTTCCCCGATGCCGTGGTCACCGGCCACGACGGGGCGACGATCAACTCCACGCTTGCCGACGCGCCGCGCCCCAGCATCGTCCTGATGAACCCACCTTTCTCCCGCTCCGTGGGTCTCGGCGCCGACAGTCACGCGGCCGTCCGCCATCTCCAGGCGGCGCTGCGGCGCTTGCAGCCCGGCGGCAGGCTCGTCGCGGTTATGCCGGACTGGTTCGGTCCCAATGCACGCATGCGCGATCTTTTCGAGACGACGCTACGTGACGTTAGCGTCCGGACCTCCGTCCGGCTCGAGAAATGCTATCTCAAGCATGGCACCTCGATCGCGGTCCGGCTGTTCGTCATCGACAAGGTGGTTGGCGGCGGAGCGCTCCCGGCGACCATCCAGCGCGGATCAATCCGCGAACTGCTGGGAGCCCTGGTCGTTCCCGAACGCAGCACGGTCACGGCCGTATCCCCGCCTGCGCCGAAACGCTCTTCCGGCCTGTCGCTGTTCCGCGCGGTCAAGAGCACGCGGGCCGCGCCCAGGCCCTATCATGCGCCGGTCCGCAACAACGTCCTGCCGGTCGGCTACACCGCGCTCGAGGCACCCGCGCCCTTGCTCGACCAGGTCGGGGTCTATCTGCCCTACAGGCCCAGCCGTATCGTGTTCGAAGCGGCCGGCGAGCATCCGACCGCGCTCGTGGAATCGGTCGCGATGGGATCGATCGCAGCGCCGATCCCCGACTATGTGCCCAACCTTCCGGAGCGCACCGTCTCCGAGCGCCTGCTCTCCGCCTCGCAGCTGGAAACGGTCGTATATGCGGGCCATGCCTGGTCCCAGTTCCTGCCCGGCCGGTTCATGCCTAGCAAGGAAGGCGTTGGTCTTGAGGAGACGCAGGAGGGCCGCGCCTATCGCAAGGGCTACTTCCTAGGAGACGGCACCGGTGCCGGGAAGGGGCGGCAGGTGTCAGCCTGTATCCTCGACAATTGGCTGCAAGGCCGGCGCCGCAACATCTGGGTCTCGAAGAACGAGACGTTGCTGGAGGACGCCCGACGTGACTGGACCGCGCTCGGCGGCCTTGCCGCCGACATCCAGCCGCTTTCGAACTGGAAGATCGACCAGCCGATTACGCTGGAGCAGGGCGTGTTGTTCGCCACCTATCCCACGCTCCGCTCGGCGCGGGGCGATCACAGTCGGCTGCAGCAGATCATCAATTGGGCCGGCGAGGATTTCGAAGGCGTCATTGGCTTCGACGAAGCCCATGAGATGGGCGGTGTCGCGGGCGGCGAGGGCGCTCTCGGGCCCAAGGAAGGCTCGCAGCAGGGCATTTGCGGCGTCCTCCTTCAGAACCATCTCCCCGGAGCCCGCGTGCTCTACGCGTCCGCGACCGGCGCGTCGGACGTCAACAACCTGGCCTATGCCGTCAGACTCGGTCTGTGGGGTCCCGAGACCGCCTTTACCAACCGTGAGCAGTTCATCACGGGCATTCGCAAGGGCGGCATCGCCGCCATGGAGCTCGTGGCCCGCGACCTCAAGGCACTGGGGCTCTACACCGCCCGTGCCCTGAGCTTCGCGGGTGTCGAATATGATATCCTCCGTCACGAGCTGACGCCCGATCAGATCGCCATCTACGACAGTTATGCCGATGCCTGGGCGATCATCCACCGGAACATGGAACGCGCGCTCGAGCTGACGGCGGTGGTCGACGGTTTGGAGAACGCCACGCTCAACAGCGGCGCCAAGGCTTCGGCGCGGTCGCGCTTCGAGTCCACGAAACAGCGCTTCTTCGGCCAGCTCCTACTTTCGATGAAGCTCCCGACGGTCATCGCGGCCGTTCGCGCGCACATCGCCGATGGCCAGTCGGTCGTTCTCCAGCTCGTCACGACCGCGGAATCCATCCTCAACCGGCGCCTTGGCGATCTCAGTCCCGAGGAGCGCGCGGACCTCGAAATCGATCTCTCGCCGCGTGAGTTCGTCTTATCTGGATCTCCAGATAAGACATATTCTTTGCAGTCGAGATTTATGTCGAGCGGTTCGCGTGCGGGCGCGGGTTTACGTGATGAAGACATAGTTTCTACTCCAGATAATTAATGTGGCCCCAGCCCCAACCAGCTGGAGGAACCACCATGTTGCCAAAGACGATTGTTTCATTCGGACGCCCAGAACCTTGGGCCGGAGTCACTCCCACCTCAGAAGCTCTATCCACCGCCTTCCACTCTTCTCTTCTGGGGAGCGCGGCGGGATCAGCTGCGCTTTACAAAGCCGCCGCTCGCCATTTCCTGTTCTGGATCGGGCAACAGGACGTTGCAGTGTCGGCGGTCGATGACCCCGTCGTACGACGTTTCGAGAAGCATCAGTGTCGCTGTCAGGGCTTTTCTCGGCATGAGCCCAACCGACCAAAGTTCACCAGCAAGGTCCGGCGTTTCGTCCGCTTCCTGGAGGATCTGGGCATTGTCGACGTACCCGATGATGTCGATCAGATGGACACACTGTTGGCGGAGTACGCGCCATTTCTCGTCCAGGAGCATTACAGCGCAGCAAGCATCAAGAGCTATCGATCCGAGGCAGCACACTTTGCTGCCTGGGTTCGGATCTCCCGCTTGCGTTGGGATGATGTCACTGACGAACATGTCATCCAGTACGCCGGCCACGATTGTCGGTGCCCGGTATACCGCAAGCGCGGAACGCTGATCGGCCGCCACGGACCGTTACGACGCAGCAAAGGCGCGCGGCGCTTCCTCGGTTTTCTGCGTGATCGGCATATCCTTTCGCAGGCGCATAGCCGGCAACATCAAGACGAAGATCTGGCCGCCTACAAGGCATGGCTAACGACTCATTGCGGCAGCTCTGCCGGGACGATCCGGCGCTACTGCGGAGAGGTGAAGCGATGGCTTCCCATGCTCGACCCACCGTCGGATATTGACGCGGCCGTTATCAGGCGGATCGTCAGCCACCGCATCACTGAGGCACCCGGTTCCGCATCGACCATCGCCGGCATCATGCGGAGCTATGTGCGCTTTCTCGTCTCACGCGGAGAGTGCGCCCCAGCTCTCCAGCACGCCTTTCCGCCCATAAGGCGCTATCGACTCGGCACCCTGCCACGCTACATGGATGAGGCCACGATCGAGAAGATCATCGCATCCTGCCAGACCGGCACCGCGGTGGAGATCCGCGACAAGGCCATCATCCTGCTGCTGGCCAGGCTCGGCCTGCGAGCGGGCGATATCTGGCAGCTACACCTGACGGATATCGACTGGAACGAAGGATATCTACGGGTTTGTGGCAAGAGCAGGCGGCCCGACCGCCTGCCGCTTCCCCAGGATGTCGGGGATGCGATCCTCGACTATCTGGAGCAGGCACGGCCGCCGATTAGCGAGGAGCGGTTGTTCGTGCGCGTGCAACCTCCTTTCCGACCGTTCAGTTCGTCAGCGGAGATCGCCGGTATCGTAGCCCGTGTATTTGATCGAGGCGCCATTGAGGGCGTGCCGACGGGTGCCCACGCCTTTAGACATTCGCTGGCCACACGGATGCTGCGCGCCGGTGCCGGTCTGGAGTCGGTCGGCACGATCCTGCGTCACCGTTCCCCGGCGACGACCGCCATCTACGCCAAGGTCGACATACCGATGCTGCTTAAGGTCGCTCAGGAATGGCCGGGGGACGCGGCATGATGAACACTCAGATCGAACGCTATGTCGCGTTGCATCGCAGTTTCGGCCGCAAGTTCGACGTGCAGGACCGGTTGCTTCGACAATTTGCCCGCTATGCTGATGGTTTTGGCGATCGGCACATCAAAGCCGAGAGGCTATATGATTGGTGCCGGTCAGCCAGTTCCCAGAACGTCGCCCGGGACAGATTCGACCATCTGCGCCGCTTTTGCCTTTATGCCCATGCCGAGGATCAGCAGCATGAGGTGCCGCCAGCGGGCGTATTCGGGAGTGGGAAGCGTCGTCGCCCGACGCCCCACATCATCGAGCCCGAGCAGCTTGGAGCGATTATGCAGGCTGCCCTGGATCTTCCGCCGGAAGGCAAAATCAGCCGATATACCTACCACTATCTGTTTGGCCTGCTGGCAACGACGGGGCTGCGGATATCCGAGGCTCTGGCACTCCAGCGCGGGGATATCGCAGACGATGGTCTTATCGTCCGCAACGGCAAGTTCGGCAAGCAACGTCTCGTGCCGATCCTATCATCGACGCGCGAGGCTCTGGACACATATCTGGATATCCGCAGGAGGTTGGGCGCCAGCGGTGATGACCTGTTCGTCACTACGAGAGGGCGGGCACCCCACCAGACTGTTGTTCACATCGTCTTCGTCAGATTGGCTCGCAAGCTAGGCTTCCGTGGACCAACCGGAACGCCGGGTATCCGCATCCACGATCTGCGGCACACTTTCGCCGTCCGGTCACTGGAGTCCTGTTCTCGCGATCGGGAGGCGATCCGCCATCATATGGCGGCGCTCAGCGCTTATCTGGGTCATGCCGATGTCGCCAACACATATTGGTATCTCGAGGCAACACCGGTCCTGCTTCGCGACATTGCCGTCGCCGGCGAGCAGCTTTTCCTGGGAGACGCAGCATGACCGCGCTCGCTTCCCATCTCGCCGCGTTCCTGCGCGATCATCTGCCCCGCGAGCGCAATGTCAGCCCGCACACGGTGACGACCTATGCGAACTGCTTCGCGCTGCTGGTCCGCTTCGCGGCCGATCGGCTCAAGCGACGGCCCACCGATCTGACGATCGAGGATTTTCACCCTGAGTTGATCATGGCCTTCCTCGACCATGCGGAAAATGCACGTAAGAACAGTCCCAGAACCCGCAACGCCCGGCTCGCGGCGATCCGGGCGTTCTTCCGCTACATCGAGTATCGCGTCCCCGTCTGCCTCGACCTCGCGCTACGTATCCGTTCCGTGCCGACTAAGCGGACCGACACGACCCTGATCGATTATCTGACACGGGACGAGATCACCGCGCTATTGGATGCACCGGATCCCCGTTCCCGCCTGGGTACGAGGGATCGCGCTATGCTACATCTCGCCTATGCTGGCGGCCTGCGTGTCGCCGAACTGCTGTCGCTACAAATGCAAGACTTTCCGGAACGTTCGCTCGCCACGGTCCACATCGTCGGCAAGGGCCGACGCGAGCGCGTCCTACCCCTCTGGCGCGAAACGCAGGCAGCCCTGCGGGCCTGGCTCGCCGTCAGGCCGCGATGTCACGCGCTAGAGATATTCCTCAACGCCAACGACGAACCAATGAGCCGTGACGGATTTGCGTTCAGGCTGGCCAAGCATGTGGCCACGGCCGCGAAGAAGCAGCCGTCCTTGCTACGCAAGCGGGTCACGCCTCACGTGCTCCGGCATTCCTGCGCAATGCACACGCTTGCTGCGACCGGCGACATCCGCAAAGTGGCGCTCTGGCTCGGGCATGCCAGCATCCAGAGCACGGAAGCCTATCTGCGCGCTGACCCCCAAGAAAAGCTGCAAATCCTCGCTGCGCACGGGGCGCCGGCTATCAAACCAGGCAAGTTCAGACCTCCGGCTGACCCGCTGATCATGATGCTCAACGACGTCCGGAAACGAGCATAACTCCGGAGGCCTCACGCCTCCGGGCATCGTCCCACCACATTAATTATCTGGAGTAGAAACTATGTCTTCATCACGTAAATCCGCGCCCGCACGCGAACCGCTCGACATAAATCTCGACTGCAAAGAATACATCATCGACTATCTCGAGCGCGCCTTCCCGACGCGGCAAATGCAGATATTCAAGGACGACACGGGCACGCCGCGCTCGCTGCCGATGACCGATGAGAACGGCAACCCTGTCTACAATCCGGAAGCCGAGGCCGCGCGGGCCGACCTGATCGAAACGCTCTGCGCAATGCCGCCTATCATGTCCGCGCTCGATGCGCTGCTCGAGCATTTCGGGCACGATACCGTCGCCGAGGTCACGGGCCGCACCAAACGCCTGATCACGGCGAGCGACGGCAGGCAGAAACTCGAAAGCCGTTCCGCGCGCACGAGCCAGGCGGAGGCCGCGGCGTTCCAGGCTGGCCGCAAGCGGATACTCGTCTTCTCCGACGCCGGCGGCACCGGGCGCAGCTATCATGCCTCGCTCGACGCGGTGAACCAGGAGCAGCGAGTCCATCTTCTCCTCGAGCCCGGCTGGCGTGCAGACCGCGCGATCCAGGGTCTTGGCCGCACCCACCGCACGCACCAGGCGACGACGCCGCTGTTCCGGCCGGTGACGACCGATTGTAAGGGCGAACTGCGCTTCACCAGCACGATTGCGCGCCGGCTGGACAGCCTCGGTGCGCTCACGCGGGGCCAGCGCCAGACCGGCGGGCAGGGGTTGTTCGATCCCGCTGACAACCTCGAGAGCGAATATGCCTGCGCCGCCCTTCTGAGCTGGTTCGACCTGTTGGCGGGAGGCAAGCTTGCCAGCACCACGCTCGACGAGTTCCAGCACCGCACTGGCCTTGAGTTGGTCGACAAGGATGGTGTCCTCAAGGACGAGATGCCGCCCATCCAGCGGTGGCTCAACCGCATCCTCGCGCTTCCGATCGCGCTCCAGAACAGCATCTTCGACGAATTTCTCGCCCTGATCGAGACCCGCGTCTCGGCGGCGCGGGATGCCGGTCGCTTCGATGTCGGAGTCGAAACGATCCTGGTCGATCGGGCCACGCTCATCGATGATGTCGTGCTGCGCACCGATTCGCTCACCGGAGCAACGTCGCATCTGCTCACCATCGAGATCGAACGCCGGCGCAACCCCATCTCGCTGGACCGTATCCTGCGGATCGCCGACGGCGACGGGAGCGCGACTTTCATGATCAACCGCAAGTCCGGCAAGTCCGCGCTTCGCACAAAGGCACGGGCTCTGATGGAGGAGAAGGAAGGCACGCCGATCCCGCGCGTCGAGTTGATGCGCCCCACTCGCAACGAATATATGCGCGAGGACGATCTCTACGAATCCTCCTGGGAGGAGGTGACACGCGAGGCCTTCAGCGCCGCCTGGGCCGGGGAGGTCGAAGCCGTCCGCCAGACCGTCGACAGCGAAACGATCCGGCTGGCCACCGGCCTGCTCCTGCCCATCTGGTCGGCGCTGCCGAGCGACCATCTCGCGGTCAACCGCATCGTTGACGGGGAAGGGGGGTCATGGCTGGGCCGCCTCGTGTTCGACGATCATGTTCCCCAGCTTTTCACCAAGCTCGGTATCGACCGGACGGAAGTCCTTCCGCCGGACGCAGTGGTCAAGGCAGTGACGGCAGGGCGGAGCATCGACGTCTCGCGTCCGTTCCCCCTCACGATCAAGCGCTCGATCGTCAACGGCTCGCCTCGCATCGAGCTCGTAGGCTGTCCGCATGATCGCCTGCCGTGGCTGAAGTCGCTCGGCTGCTTCACTGAGATCATCCAGTATCGGACGCGCGTATTCGTCCCGGTTCCAACGGCGAAGGACACGCTTGAAAGGGTCTTGGGTGATGGGCGGCAAGACTGAATGCGAAGCTCTATACTGTTAGGGAATTGTAGAAATTCCTCGCACGGAGGCCTCGGATGGCAATCACTGTCGGCCAGTCGAGCCGGCCAAAAGAAGAGCCTGCCAAGTGAATCCCGGCAGGCTGCCTAGGTGAGAGCGGACCAAGTCTGGCTACCCGATAGCCTTCGGGTTGCATGACGGTGCTACCTCATGGCGTGCGCCAACGAACGCGACATGTGGGCCGGCGCCGATAACTCATAGCCGTCCGCATTCCACCAGAAGACTGATCGCGGTTTCGAGACGGTCAGGTGTAGGCTCGGGAGGATTTCCCTGTCGCGTCGTGCCGGGTGTCAACGTCCAGCCACCCTCTTCCATGACGATGCGTAACCGAAGGATGGTCTTACCCTTGTTTCGCGCATCAGCGAGACCGCGTCCCACCGACCAGTACGCGTGCTGGGCCATGATCCAGATCTCGAAGATGCGAGCGACAAAACGCGCCGGCGAAAGCGCTCGCCAAGTTTCGGCTTCCTTCTTGGCCCGGCTCAGCGGTAGGCGATCGAAGTTCTCGAACGGATGTGCCTGGCTGGGTGCCTCCCGCAAACAGAGCGCCAAGGCCGCAACGATGGCCGGCGGGAGTTGGCTCTGATCGCGTAGCGCGGCCTGCAGCGCGCGAAGATGCTCGACCGGGTTCGTCGTGTCTTTCGAAGCGAGAATCCAGGCACCGGCGACATCGGGCAGGGCGGGCTCGTCCAGGGCCGCGAGAAACGCCTCGGCCAATTGCGCAGTGGACAGGGGGCCTGGCAGGAGCCTGCCTATCGTCCAATAGAACAGGCTTTCGAGCGCAAGCCGGAAGAGCTGACGTATCTGGACCATCCGCCACTCGTCCGCCGCAGCCGGCCGATCTTCCGGGCCCCTCCATACTGCTGCCCGGTCGGCCATCCGCACCCTGATATCCTCATAGGTTGCTTCCTCGTCCTCCAGATCGGCAAAGGCCGCTTGGATCAGCGCGACACCTTTCCGGCGCGCCGGTGCCGCGCGTTCCCCGCCAAGCCGCCCAAACATCGCCTTCGCCTCGGCCGGCCTCGGCTTCTCCAAGGCCCAGAGCTTGCCCCAACGTTCCGCATCCGCGCGCTTCACGGTGACCCTACCGAAACGGCTGAACGCCTCGTGCTCCAATTCGCTCTCGAAGCGCTTCTCAAAGATGTCGAGCACGGCATCAAGCGATGGATCAGGCTGGAAGATCCCCGCCGCTCCCTCGACGGGAACCAGCCACCCCATCGTGCGCAGGCTTGGCCCGTAATTCAGCGGCGAGATGAAGCCGGTCGAATAGCGCCGCATGTTCCGCCGGCCAGCCCATTCCTCGCCATCAAATTGATATTGGGCGCAATCAAGCATCGATCGCATCGCTTGCGCCCCTGGTATGTCGGCGCGGGGATCGACCAGGAACTGGGACCAGGCATAGATTGCCTCGATCCGATCAACGAAATCGCGCATCTCCTCGGGAAGCGCGCTCGGTCGCTTGCTCCTCTCGAGAATATGCCGAACACGCCGCCAGGCCCACGCCATCAGCGTATAGGGACGAATATGGCTGGTGACATTGTTCAGATCGGGCAGGACTCGATCCATAAGGCCGAAATTAATCTGCCTCAGGCCGAGCGGATCCACGCCGCCGAAGTCGATCTTGCTTCGGTCAATCGTCCGCGGCTCGCCGGCATTGCGCGCGATTTCGAGGAGTTCATTCAGCTCGGCCATCGTCAGCAATCCCGATTGATGAGGATCCGGCCGCAGCAAGTGGTCAGCCCTCGCATGCGTAGATCTTCTCCTGCCGCGAGAGGCAGTCGCATGTTGCAGCGCGGACAGGACGGCCGGAAGCTGTCGAGCACGATCAGCTTGGCGAACGAAGACGGATCGGTGAGAGCCCGGCCAAGATACGGCCAGTGAGGCGACGCGGTGAGGCTGTCAAAACCGGCCGGAGGCCCTCCACCCTCACCGGCGGCCAGATAGGCGCCGATCTGCTCGCCCATCGTCCGAGCCCCCATTACCTCGGATAGAAAGCCGCCAAGATCGATGCCTGACCCCAGCAGAGCAGTGAACGCGGGAATGACATCCGGGAGGACAATGAGAGACGCAGGATCAATCCTGCGCCGTAGAAAATAGCGACGTGCCCTGATAGCGTTTTCGCCGCGCCGATCGGCAGCGTGGTGCAGGAGGACAGATGCGACGGCCAGATCGCTCTCCGGACCGTCGAAGCTTGCTATCTGAGGCAGCACCTTTTCGAGCCAGACCTGCACCTTCCCTGGCGCAGGTCGAATACGGTCGGCGAGGAAATGCGATAGCGACAGCGCCATCAGCGCATTGCGACCCTGCACTTCGGGCGAGAGCATCGCGTTCAAGAGTTCGTCGAAGAGCTGGAGCGACCGGTGGTTCGCCGATTCCTCGGATCGCGCGCGCTTTTCCCGGTCCTTTTCATCCTCGTCATCATCATCGTCGGTCTCGCCGCCACCGCCCCATGGCCCGCGCGACTGTGTGAAGGCAGCGCGAATTAATGCCATTGCGTGCCGCCAGGCCGACGATGTCTCGCCTTTTTCCGCTTCGCTCCCGGCACGTACACCAAGACCCGCGGCCTTAAGGTCGGCTAGCGTCACGAAGCCTTGCACTGCGTCGGACCGAGCGGACTCACCGCCTCCGCCAATCGCGAGAGAGGCTGGCAGCCGGCTCGTGTCTTCGCGGAACCAGGCCAGGATAGCGGCGACATCGGTTGGAGTCTCCGTACCAGCGAGCATTGCCATCAGGCGCGGCGCGATTGATCCGGTACGCCGGATGAGTTCGAGCGCGGCCGCGATCGAGACAAACCCCTCCCATCGTTTGCCATCGCGTTCGAAGCCGAGAATCAGACGCCCATTTTCCCAGCTTTCGAACTCGATACCTGGCGCCGACAACAGGAAGGTCCCGTCATCGGCGATCTGCACCCGACCGACCACGTGGGACGAACTCGGCGTTCGCAGGAAGGCGTCCACCAGTCCAGTCAGTCGCGGCGCCAGCGCACGGCCGCTTATCATCTCGCCTTCGAGCGAGGCGCTGAGAATGCCGATCGAAGGCAACGCGGACTCCGGCTTGTCCAGTTCGTCGGTTGCAGGACGAAGCGGGGCACTTGCCTTCGCCGTGGCCCAATAGGACTTGCTGTTGCGTTGAATGCGAAGAACACCGGCCTCGATGTTCCGCCCGAACAGGCCGGCATGAGTCATATTCGCGCTGCCGCTGAGAACAAGGCGCCCCTTGCGACATACCAGTTCGAGCGATTTGGCGTGGAGCGGCCGGTCGTCCTGTCCAAATGCATCGGCCGCGTTGACGGCCCTCCACTGCGAGGTGCCATCGAATGGCCAAGAATTCGAGCCTTGTCCGCGAACCGTGCCCGCCGGGTGAGCATGCAGATCTGCGCTCTCGATTTCCAGCATTGCGGCGAGCGCATCGAGACCCTCACCACGCAGGTCATAATAGGGCGAAATGGCCGTCATACGCGTCACACCACCGAGATCTTCGGCGTAGAGTGCGAGCTGTTCGGCGATCGCCCCGTCGAGGCTGTGCAGCAAATGGATGTTGTCCGGGCGCGCATGGCCTTGCGCCGATCGTCGCAAAGACCCGGCGATCGCGTCGCATGCCTCTCCGGCTGTAGTAACGATTTGCTCCGATCCCGATAGCTGCTCGAAAAAGCCGGCGGCATCATCGAATGCCTCGGCCGCGAAGCTCGGATGCAGATGCTCGACCAGCTCGAGATTGCCGCCCCAGCCGGCGAACGTCAGATTACCGGAGCCGACGAGCAAGTGGGCGTCGTCATCGGCGAACAGAGCGCCAACCTTCGCGTGAAAGACGCCGTGATTGACGCAGGCGACCGGCTCGATCTCATAATCGCGTCCCACTCTGCGCGCGCCTTCCTCGCTGAGACCTGCGCGAACACCTTCGGGATCTGCCAGGATGAGGGCATTGCGACCGCCGCCCCGTAGCAAGGCGTCGAGCAGTACCGCCTCGAAGAAGGACAACGAGAGCGCATAGGTCGTGAAGGCGGCCCGTTTCCACGGCGCGGCCGAGATCAGATCGAGCGGATTCACATGCACCCCCTTGCAGCGCAAGCGTAGTCGCCAGCGAGTTCACTGGAAGTAAAAAAACCGACGTCGCGTTGAATGTCGTGTCTTCGCCCGGTCGGTATCGCTCGAAAGCCGACCCACCAAAATCGCGCTGTTGCTTTCGTCTGTTGCCGGCAGTCATGCCGGCACTGGGGCGGTACGGGCCCAAATTCAAGAAAGGGAAGGGGGAGCGGAGCTGGTGTCCGGGTTGATCCGGATGCCAGAAGGAGTTCCTCCGATGACCACTACCGTAAAGCTCTCGAAGCTTACGCTTTCCCCCATCAATGTTCGCAAGCGGCCCGACGATCTCCTCGAGATCCCGCAGATGGCCGCCGATCTCGAAGCCCGCGGCGTCCTGCAGAATCTGCTCGTCACGCCCGTCAAGAAGCCACGCGGCACCTTCGAGGTGTTCGACGGCGGCCGGCGGCTGCGCGGTCTTCTGATGCTCGCCGGGCGGGGCGTGATCGACGCCGAGACCTATGACGTTCCCGTCAAGGTACTGGTCGGCGACGAGGCGACGCTGTCCGAAACCTCGACAGCGGCGAACTTCCACCAGCTCAAGATGACGCCGGCCGAAGAATGCCGGGCCTTCCAGTATTTTATCGGCCTCAACAACGACATCGACGGCGTCGCCAAGCGCTTCGGCCTGACCCGCCGGTTCGTCGAAGGTCGCCTCCGTCTCGCCACGCTGGCCGAACCGATCTTCGAGGCGCTTACCGACGGCACGATCACCCTCGACGTCGCCAAGGCCTATGCCTCGACCGAGAACCAGGAGAAGCAGCTCCTCGTTTGGAACAGCTACGGCACCAGCTATTCCAACGCCGACACGATCCGCCGCGTCATCGCCAACGAAACCATGAAATCGACTGATCCGGTCGCGATCCTGATCGGCGAGGACCGCTACGCCGAGGCCGGTGGCAAGGTCGACCGCGACCTCTTCAGCGACAGTGGCGATAAATGGGTCAACCCCGAGATCGCGCAGCGTCTCGCCGCCGACATCATGGAAGCGGAAGCCAAGCGCGTCGGTGAAGAGCTGGGCCTCGCGTGGATCCGGCCGATCGCGTCGAACTACACGCACAGCGCGGCCGCTGGCCTCTACCGGGTGATCCTTCCCAGGCCGAATCTCACGGATGAGCAGGTCGGGCGCCTGAACGCCATCGATGAGCGCCAGAACGCCATCACCGAGGAAATGGATGACGAGTCCCTCACGGAGGACGCCTACAAGGCGCTCGACCAGGAATATGACGCCCTCGACGACGAAATGCATGCGATCCACAATGTGACGCCGCTGCTACCCGATGAGCTCAAGCCGCTCGTCGGCGCGTTCCTCAAGCTGACGCCGAAAGGCGAGATGGTCCTCGATACCGAATACTACAGCGAGGAACCGGTCCGCGTCGGCGGCTCTGGTGAAGACGGCGACGAGGGCCACGACGACGGTGCTGGCGGAGGCGGCTCGACCGGCTCGGGCAGCAGCTACACGCCGCCCGCCCCGCCGCCCGAGGCCATCGCCCCGGGGGGCAAGCCGCTGAGTGCCCGGCTCTACGACGAACTGGCGATGCAGCGGCGTGACGTGCTCGCTGCGACCCTGCTCAGCAATCCGGCCCTGGCGCTCGACTATGCGCTCTTCGTCATGATCGACGATCGCACCAGCACGTTCAGCGCCTATGGCTCGACCATTCGCGCGCGTTCGCCGCAGGATCCGGTGAGCGGCGAGCAGCCGGCGACGCGCGCGCGGGGCTATCTCGCCGAAGCGCATGACGGTCTCGATGCAAGCTGGACGGAGCACAAGTCCGAGGTCGACCGGTTCGAGGCGTTCCGGGCACTGGACGACGACAGCAAGGCCGCCTGGCTCGCTTACATCGTCGCGATGTCGCTCGAGGCGAAGGCGAGCTACCGCGCCGAGCAATGCCCGCTGCACAACCGGCTGGCGACGATCATGGAAGTCGATGTTGCAAGCTGGTGGCGGCCGACCTCGGAGAACTTCTTCGACCGCATCAGCAAGGGCTCGATCCTGACGTTGCTCGCCGATGTCGGCGGCGCGGCGCAGACCGCGCGGCACGCGACGATGAAGAAGTCGGAGATCTCGGAATCGTGCGCGAAGCTGTTCGCCGGCGAGGCGATCGTCGAGCCCGAGGTTCGGGATGCCGCGCTCGCCTGGGTGCCAAACGCCATGCAGTTCCTCGACAAGGCCGACGCGGAGGGCCTCGAGCCCGCCGAGGAAGCCAGCGTCGCTGAAGATGCCGAGGATACGGAAGGGGCGAACGCGGCTGGCGCCGACGAGCCCGCGGTCAACGCGGAAGCGCCGGATCAGGATGCCCTCGCGGCCTGATCCTCTTTCTCCTGGATGCCTAGCCGCCGGCGCCTGTTCTTGCGCCGGCGGCACTTTCTCGTTCCGCCCGGAGACCTGCCATGCCCCTTGCGAAACGCTCCAGCCGCGACGTTGCCGCGGAAATCACCGACCTCATCATCCGCAAACTCGAGGAGGGCGTCCCGCCCTGGTCGCGGCCTTGGCGGTCGAATGGGGCAGGGGGCCGTCCCCTGCGTCACTGCGGAACGCCCTATAAGGGCATCAACGTGCTCTATTTATGGGCGCTCGGCGATGCCCAGGGTTATCGTTCGCGCTACTGGATGACCTGGCGCCAGGCGGAAACGCTGGGTGGCCATGTTCGCAAAGGCGAGACCGGCGCGCTGTCGGTCTACTACTCCTCGTTCAAGAAACGCGAGGAACATCCCGAAACCGGCAAGGAGGTGGAGCGCAGCATCCGCTTCCTGCGCCACTACATCGTCTACAATGCCGATCAGGTGGACGGCCTTCCGCCCTATTTCTATCCATCCGACGAGCCCGAGCAACCTCCAGTCCCGTCCGAGCGTCAGGCGGCGATCGACGCCTTCTTCGCTGTCATTCCCGCCGATGTACGCCATGGCGGGAACCAGGCCTATTTCAGTCCCACCTTCGACCATATCCAGCTGCCAAACCGAACGGCCTTCCGCAGTATGGATCACTACGCTTCGACCCGCTGCCACGAGACCGTGCACTGGTCGGGCCATGCCAACAGGCTCGCACGGACCTTCGGCAAACGCTTCGGCGACAAGGCATATTCGTTCGAGGAACTCGTAGCTGAGGTCGGCGCAGGGCTCTGCTGCGCAGACCTCGCACTCCCCAACGTGCTTCATGACAGCCATGCGAGCTATGTCGGGCATTGGCTCGGCATCCTGCGCGGCGACAAGACCGCGATCATCCATGCCGCCGCCAAGGCCGAGCAGGCCTTCGCATACCTCAAGAGCTTCGGCGGTGCCGCAGCCGACTGTCCGCCGTCAGCACCAATGGCACAGATTTGAGGTTGTAAATTAAGGAGGGTTTGGGCTTCGTCGTAGTGACGAAGGAACGAAGATGAAGCCCAAACCCTCCTTGAAAAATTCGCCGACAAAGGCCCCTGCTGAGCGTGTTGTGAAGGATATCCGGCGGCAGACCCGGCGCCATTTCTCAGCCGAAGACAAGATCCGTATTGTGCTGGACGGTCTGCGCGGCGAGGACAGCATCGCCGAGTTGTGCCGCAAGGAAGGCATTGCCCAAAGCCTGTATTACACCTGGTCGAAGGAGTTCATGGAAGCGGGCAAGCGGCGCCTGGCCGGTGACACCGCCCGTGCTGCGACCACTGGCGAGGTGCAGGATCTGCGCCGCGAGGCCCGTGCCCTGAAGGAATGCGTGGCCGACCTGACGCTGGAAAACCGCCTGCTTAAAAAAAGCATGATCGCGGATGGGGGCGACGACGAATGAGGTATCCCGCATCCGAAAAGCTCGAGATCATCCGGATCGTCGAGCAGTCGCACCTGCCCGCCAAGCACACGCTGGACAAACTCGGCATCCCCCGCCGGACGTTCTACCGCTGGTACGATCGCTTCGTCGAAGGCGGGCCGGAGGCGCTGGAAGATCGGCCATCGGCGCCGAGTCGGGTGTGGAACCGCATCGGCGACGATATCCAGGGCCAGATCGTCGAGATGGCGCTGGATTACAGCGAGCTGTCACCGCGCGAACTGGCGGTGCGCTTCACCGACGAGAAGCGCTACTTCGTGTCGGAGGCCACCGTTTACCGCCTGTTGAAGGCCCACGATCTGATTACCAGTCCGGCCTATGTGGTGATCAAGGCCGCCGATCGCTTCCATACCCAGACCACGCGTCCGAACGAGATGTGGCAGACCGATTTTACCTACTTCAAGATCATCGGGTGGGGCTGGATGTACCTGTCGACCGTGCTCGACGACTTCTCGCGCTACATTATCGCCTGGAAACTGTGCACCAACATGCGCGCCGAGGATGTCACCGACACGCTGGACCTGGCCCTTAAGGCTTCCGGCTGCGACAGCGCCACCGTGCTGCACAAGCCCAGGCTGCTCAGCGATAACGGCCCCAGCTACATCGCGGGCGAACTGGCGGAATACATCGATGCCCAGAAGATGAGCCATGTACGCGGCGCTCCGATGCACCCCCAGACCCAAGGCAAGATCGAGCGCTGGCACCAAACCCTGAAAAACCGCATCCTGCTGGAAAACTACTTCCTGCCCGGCGACCTTGAGGCCCAGATCGAGGCCTTCGTCGAGCATTACAACAACCAGCGTTACCACGAGAGCCTGAACAACGTGACGCCCGCCGACGCCTACCTCGGCAGGGCTCCCGCCATCATCAAACAGCGCGAAAGGATCAAGCGAAAGACCATCGAATATCGGCGCTTGCAACACCGCAGGCTCGCCGCTTAACATCAACCCCAAGACGAGGCCCGCACTCCGCTAATTTACGACGCGACGTGTGCCAAATGTTCTGACGACGGACAGTTGGCCATGTTGTGCTCGGGCAAGTCATCCAGAGCGAGCCGCGCGACGCCTACCTGTCGCGGGTCTGTGCGATAGCCGCAGGGATTCCCGATAAGACGCCCGCGCTGACGCTCAACCGGCTATGCGGGTCGAGCGTTCAGGCGATCATCTCGGTCGCGCAGATGATTGCGCTAGGCGAATGCGATTTCGCTGTGGCGGGCGGTGTGGAGAGCATGAGCCAGTCGCCGCATGTGGTGAAGTCGCTCCGGTGGGGCCGGCGCATGGGCGACGAGGCAATGATCGACGCGATGAACGCCATTCTCAACGATCCCTTTGGCGCCGGGCACATGGGCATGACGGCGGAGAATGTGGCTGCGCGGCACGGCATCTCGCGATTGCAACAGGACGCGCTCGCCGCCGAAAGCCACAGGCGCGCCGGCCGGGCCCAGCAGGAGGGCCGGTTCGCCGAGCAGATCGTTGCCGTCGAGTGGAAAAGTCGTGGGGGTATATCCCGGTTCGAGGTTGACGAGCACGTGCGGACTGACGTCTCGGAAACGGAGCTCGCCAGCCTCAAGCCGATCTTCCGCAAGGACGGCGCTACCGTCACCGCCGGAAACGCCAGCGGGATCAACGACGGCGGGGCCGCGCTTGTGCTCGCGTCCACAGCTGCCGCCCATGCGCGGGGGCTTACTCCGCGGGCGCGGATTGTCAGCTGGGGTCACGCCGGCGTTGCGCCCGACGTCATGGGGCTTGGACCGGTCGAGGCCGTTCCCATTGCTCTGAAGCGCGCAGGGCTGTCGCTCGATGACATCGATGTGATCGAGGCCAACGAAGCCTTCGCCGCGCAGGCATGCGCTGTCGCGAAGCTCCTCGATTTTGCACCTGAGAAGGTGAATCCGAACGGTAGCGGTATAGGGCTGGGTCATCCTCTCGGGGCGACAGGAGCGATCATCACGATCAAGGCGCTTTACGAACTCGAGCGCATCGGCGGGCGCTATGCCCTTGTGACGATGTGCATTGGTGGCGGGCAAGGCATTGCCTTGGTGATCGAGCGCCTTTCCCGTCTAAACGGCCGATCGGAACAGACTGGAGAAATCAAATGAGCCAAGACGACTATGTTTACGATGATGAGTCCGGCGAATGGATGCCGGCCTCCGAACTTTCGGAGCGCAAGGCTGCCGCTGGCCGTGCGGAAGTCCGCGATGCCGTAGGCAATCTTCTGGCCGATGGCGATCAGGTAACACTGATCAAGGATCTCGAAGTCAAGGGAGCGGGGCAGACCATCAAACGCGGGACGTTGATCAAGTCGATCAGATTGACCGGTGATGCTCAAGAGATCGATTGCCGCTATGATGGCATTAAGGGGCTCGTTCTGCGTGCCGAGTTCGTGCGCAAACGGAACTGACGTGCGTCGGCAGCGCACACGCACCGGTGATGTCGCCCGCGATCGACTGAGGAACTGCTCCATTTTGACCGCCGGCGCACAGCCGTCAGGCAATCTGCCGGATCTCTACTGAGAGTTGGTTGTCGGACTCGGTGGGACGCCGCGCCATCTCTCATTGGAAATCAGCGGGGCGCGTGCGCTTGTCGTGGACCCGTTGGTTTGGCATCGACTCTGGGATATTCACCTCTCCTGAACTCAGATTAGCAGCGCCGCGATCAGGCCGACTGCCCCGGCTGCTGCGGCGTAGGCGACCACCGAGTGCTGATCAACAGGGCGAGCAGCAATCCGATAGGGGCGAATGCCAGTGCAACTTGCATCGCCTCAGGTCGAGATCGCAACCGGATTCGCCGGCACGCCTTTATCCTCGAAGCTAGAGAGATTCTCGATTGTGGTTCGCGCGATTTCTGCGAGGGCCTCGGCAGTGAAGAATGCCTGATGTCCTGTGATCAGCACGTTGGGGAAGGTGACCTCGTCGGCGATGATCTCGACGTCGTAGCGCTCGATATTCTCGCTGTCGGTCCAGCGGGTGTAGTGAATGCGGCCGCGGACCATGAGCTTCATGCCTTTGTCGACATAGTGCTCGACCGTCTTGCCGACGCCGTTGAAGCAGAGGATCCGGTCCATTCAGTGTCCTCGAGGCGATTGTTGTCGTCGCGGAGGATTTTGCCGTTGCTGTCGCGCTTCGGACGCGAGGTTGCGAGGCTGAAATGCGTGATATGGGTGCCGCCCTGGGTGGTGCGGGCCTCGGGCGTGGCGCCGACATTGCCGGGGAGGATGACGAGATTTTGCATGGCTGGAGTTCCTTCGTGTCAGGTCCAAGGGACCGTCCCTTCGACTGATCCCCGGCCAAGGCGGACAGCGCGGATCATCCACCGGCAGGCGCAGCGCCGAAAAACGGCCCGGGGACGGCAGGCCAAGACGCCTTGCCTCGTCGAAGGCGGCGAGGAGATCGTGACGGATATCGCGCGCGACCTCATCGTGCGACCAACCACGGCCCAAAAGAGCGGCCTTGAGCCCCAGCTCATAGGATATCGCAGCAGGTGCTGGGCGGGCCGAGGACAACAGTAGCGCCGAGACGTGCCCCGCTATCGAACTCGCGCGCGCGAACAAGAAACATCAAAGCGCCTTCCCGACCGCCGGGCTGCGCCAGTCTCTCGATCGCGCGCCACGGCGCAGCGACAGCTGGCGGAGCCATGAAGGCCTAGCCTGGTTGCGCAACTCGCGCAGGCAGGCACCTTCAACCTCGTCTACATCGCGACCAGTCAACCACAGAGACAGCAGCCTCGCTTTCCAGCAACGGCCCGGATTGCCCGAAAAGCGAGGAGCGCGCACGCAGTGGGACGATCGGACATGAACATGGGCAGGTCTCCGGGAAATGGGATACATCCAGGGGTTCCCCGCGCCAATCTGCCTTGCGGTGCACGGGCTTTTCGCCACCGGAGCGGAGGCGTTGCTCACCGATATTGGCTGCCCGATCGTAAAGACCGACAGCATTCTGCACACCAGCAATGTGGTTGCTCTCGGGCCGCTGCTGGGCGAGGTCGCTGGTCGACCAGCTCACCGTGCTCGACGTGAACGACTACGTAAAACACCCCAATGAAACCCTCACCGGCAAGGGGTAGCAAAATACCATCAAGCTGGAGGGAAGAATGGCTATCAAGGATATCCTCGCCGTGGTCGATACCGGCGACAAGGACGAGCAGTTCCTGTGTGACGCGCTCGCTTTCGCCGAGTTCTACAATGCCAGCCTTTCGTTCGTCGTGCTCTCGGCTCTCCCTTCGGCCGATTATGCGCTGACCATCGCGCCACCCTATGCTTTTCTTCACGACTACACGGAAGCGGTCGAAGCCAAGCAGGAGCGGATCGCCAAGATTGCCGGCGCCTCCAATGTCGAGGTCCGCACGATCTCCGACCGGCCGGCGGTCATCTTCACCAAGGCTGCGGTCTCCGCCCGCTACGCCGACCTTGTGCTGTTTGGCCCAGCCGACGATTATGACTATCCGCCGATCCGGCGCGAAACGATCGAGAGCATATTGTTCGCGTCGGGCCGGCCGGTTCTGATCGTTCCGAACGGGCACAAGCCGCGCGCGATCGAGCATCTCGCGATCGGCTGGAACGCCACGCGCGAGTCGACGCATGCGCTGCGCGCTGCAACGGCCTTTGCCGCGCCTGGGGCCAAGATCGACGTGCTCGTTCTAGATGCCAAGCCCACGACGAAGGGCCACGGTTCCGAGCCCGGAGCGGATATCGCCCGCCACCTCGCACGGCACGGCTTCGCGTCGACGGTGATTCCTGCCTATGCAGACGAGTTGTCGGACGCGGACGCGCTGGTCAAGGTTGCCCGCGAGCGCGGTGCCGCGCTGCTGTCGCTCGGCGCTTACGGACATTCGCGCCTGCGCGAAATGATCCTGGGCGGAGTGACCCGCGACCTGCTCGTGGGCGCGCCGCTCCCGCTGCTGTTTTCACATTGATCCATGCGCGCGGACGCCAGAAGAGGTGAGGTTTCAAGCCGAAGTCTGATACCGTCCTGAACAAGGGCAAGTGTCCCGTCACCCATCTGACCACGGCATTCGGAGCGCCTGTCGCGGAAAACCAGAATTCACTGCTTGCTGCGATGGAGACCGGCTATGTAGAATGTGCTCCTGCTCGTTCATGAAGATGTGGGCAGGAAGCACGGCTTCAGGCCGCGCTCGACCTGACCCGAGCCTTGGATGGGTACCTCATCTGTCTCAACGTTGCCGTGCTTCCGGTCCTGGCCGCCGATCCCTATGCCGGGGATGGAAGCGCGATCCTGCTGCAGGAAGAGCGCGATCGCGAGGGCCGCAATCGCACCTGGATCGAGGAACGCCTTGGCAAGGAGGACGTCTCCTGGGACATGGCGGCGGTCGTGGGCGATCTCCTCGTCAAATCCAACAAGCCCATCGTTGCGGTGCCCGAAGGCGCACGGGGCTTCAGCGCGGCGGGCCGCGCCCCTGGTGGCCTGGGATGGATCTCCGGCCAGTTATGCCGCGCTGCAAGCGGGTGCATCGATCCGCCGGTGATCTCGCCTCCTTCACGACATGGCGCCCGGCTGGCACGGACGGAACGACCAACTTCCAGTCCTCCCTCTCTTGCCGGCAGCGTGCGGAATGCGACGGCGGGATGCCGGCGTTTGGCTCGCCGTGGATATGGCCTATCATGAGACATGACCGCTTCGACATCTCCATCCAACGGTGCGGGAATAGCCGGTAAGGCCCATCTCATCGTCGTTGCCATATTGCAGCTGATCATGCTCGGGGAGCTCGCCCTGCTGATCGGTAGCGAGCGCTGGATGCATGTCTTCCTTGTGACTGGGTTGATAGCCGCACTCCTCGCTCCGATCGTGCTGCGCCGATTTCGATCGATGATAATCCCTTCCGAAATCCGCATCACGATCGTACTGTTTGTCTTTGCCTCTCTCTTTCTCGGCGAGGTTCGCGACTATTATGAACGGATCTGGTGGTGGGACCTGGCACTGCACGGCAGTGCGGGTCTGCTGCTCGGGTTCCTGGGCTTCCTGGTCGTCTACATCCTGAACGAAGATGAGAAGGTCGATCTTCACATGCGCCCGTCATTCGTTGCGCTGTTTGCCTTTATGTTCTCGGTAAGCAGCGGCGGCACTTGGGAAATCTTCGAGTTCGCCATGGACCAGCTGTTCGGGTTTAACATGCAAAAGCCCATGCTCGGCGATCCATCCGGATTGACCGACACCATGTGGGATCTGATCGTCAACCTGATCGGTGCCGCTATCGTCAGCCTCGCAGGGTGGCGCTATATGAGCCAGGAGCCGAACAGCTACGTCGACAGCTGGGCAAGGCGCTTCATAGAGCGCAACCCACAGCTCTTTGAACCGAACAAGAGACGCGGTGATGACTAGTGGCCTGGGACTGCCCGGCTCTAGCCGTGAGAAGTTCTGGGTTTACCGCCGCGCGCTTCAAACCATCGCGGCGAGACCAATGTTGGTGGATCGTCTTGGTCTGGCCGCAACCGCGGCTATAATGACCTGCATGACCGCGCCCCAAACCATATTGTTTCCGACCGATTTTAGCGGTCGTTGCGACCGGCCGCGTGACCGTGCCATTCAGTTGGCGCGCGTCTGGGGCGCGAAGCTTATCCTTCTTCATGTTTTAGGGAATGACGCTGCAACGACAGTTGACGTCCAGGAAGACATCGCGCGGGCTGAGACGCGGCTACGCGCAGAGGTACAGGACGACGCCATAGCGGTCTCTACTCGTCTCGCTTTCGGAGACGTGGCGCAGGCGATCATCGAAACCTCCGCCGAGTTCGGGGTCGACCTTATCGTCGCCGGCATCTCGCGTCATGACGAGATTGGCGACTTCATCGTCGGGACGACTGTGGAGCGCCTCGCACAACGGGGCGGTCTGCCTGTGCTCATCGTCAAGGAACGGGCGCAACAGCAGTATCGCCAGCTCATGGTAGCGACGGATTTTTCAGCATGCTCGGCGACGGCACTGCGTCTCGCCGTTGCGATCTTCCCAGCGGCCGACCTAACACTTCTACACGCCTATCACGTGCGATTGGAAACGCTGCGGGGCCGCGAAGGACCCGCGGGAGATCGACAGGCAGACATCGCGCGGGATTTGGAAACCTTCCTGGAAGAAGCCGACCTGCCCGCCGGTGTTCGCGACCGGCTCGACATCAACGTCGACTACGGCGAAATCTGCGCCGTCGCGCGCGACCATGTGCAATCAAACAATACCGATTTGGCGGTCGTTGGAACGCATGGGCGATCCGGCCTGATCGCGGCGATGCTGGGCAGCACGGCGCGTGCCCTTCTTGCCTGTCTCGATTGTGACGTCCTGCTCGTCCCCCAGGACAAAGACTCCGCCGACCGCACATGACGCGGTCTGAGCAGAGATGCTCCTGACAGGCCACGGAAGAGCGAGCGATGACTCGTGTTTTCATCATTCCGGGCTGCTTTCGCCTCTCTTCATCCGGCCTGGGGGTCTAGCCGCAGGAAGGAAACGGCTCTTCGCTGGCGCGCCGATTGGGGCGGAGAGCGTGCCGCCGCCATGCACCCTAAACGAGCGCCTATGACACTTTGCCCGAGGATAAAGTGTCATAGCTGACAAATGTCATCCGGACTGGAATGGAGGGATTCACTTTTCGTTCTACCTGTGCATGATTCTTCCATGCTCCAGACCAGCCTTAAAGCCGATCTTGATGCCGGGCCGCTTGATATGCCCGGTCTCGTAGAACTGCTCGCGCAATGCTCGACGCGGCCTCGCTACGCCTACATGATCCTCGACCTAATCGCGAAGGTCGCGGGTCCCAATGGCAGCGCAGGCCCCCTGGTCATTCACGACGGTTCCGCGATCCCGATCCGGGAATGGCTTTGTGACGCGCTCGCCCCGATGGGAAGCGGCTACCCTCGCAGGATGGCGCTTGCCGCCCGGGTCCGCGAGGAAATGGCCGACGCGGGGATATTGCCGGCAGACCCCCAGGAGGCGGCGCGGGAGATTGACAGCGAGGTCCGCGCCCGGGTTCGTGCCTCGGGCAAGACCAATGTCAGCCGCGCGGTGTCCGACCTCGTCCGCGCCGGCATGCTCCACCGTCATTATCAGGGCTACTGCGTCGATCATCACAATCGAGGTGGTCAACGCCAGGCCGTCTACACGCTATCGCCGATCGTACGAAAGCTGCTTCAGGCCGGCCGATCCTTGCCAGCCGTCAAGCTACCGCAGCAAGGCGCGCTGGCCTTCGGCTAATTGATCCTACGGGAGGCCAGGGCCTGCGACTGGGCGGGTCACGCCGGCCGAGGGCTCGGGATGCGCCTGTCGGTTATCGAGAGAACACTCGCCAAGGCGATCGGCGTCATGGGCAGCGATATCGCCGCCGATCAGCGGATCGTTGACGTGATCCGCAGCTATGCACCGGGTTTTATCTTCACGACGCGCCTTGGTCGAGATCTGGAATCGGTTGGATATGCATTTGGCAGCCTGATCTGAAGTATCCCCGCGGTCGCTCTCTCGCAACGCAATGTAAGCATTTTGAGAACCCATTGCCTCGCCGGGAGTTTGATCCTCAATACGATCTGTTGGAGCCGAACGATGGGTTCTCCTCTGCCCGTCCACCATCTTGTGGTTCTCTCGCACCCACAGCCGGACAGCTTCTGCGGCGCGATCGCCCGCTGCTGGCAGGAGCGCGCCCAGCATCACCATCAAAGCTGCGATTTGCGTGATCTTTACCGTGAGAATTTCGACCCGGTGTTGCGGGCCAATGAGCAGCCGGGAAAGGAGGGCTATACCCCCCTGCCTCAGAACATCGCGGAGCGGGAGCGTCTTGAGCAACTGGACGTTCTCACCTTCGTTTATCCGGTATGGTTCGGCACGCCCCCGGCGATGCTCAAAGGTTACCTTGAGCGTGTCGTTGGGAGCGGGATCGGCTTTGGACCCGAGGCTGACGATCCGAAGCCGTTGGCAAATGTCCGCCTGGTGCAGATCTCCACGTCCTCTTCAAGCACGCCCTGGCTGAATGAGAAGGGGGTGCCGAGCGCACTTCACACTCTCTTCGACACCTACATTGCGGAGGTATTCGGGGCGCACGCCACCTATCGTCTTCATCTCGACGCGATCACCCAGAACATGGGCGAGCAACGAGCTGCTGCCCGCCTCCGCGAAGTCCAGGATTTCGCGGACCGGGTCTGCGCTGAAGCAAACGCGGATCGATGGGATCGCGTAAGAGCGAAGTCGGAAAGCTGACCGCTCGAGATCGGGTGACTGATGGATCCCTTCAGTGCATCCCGATACCGAGCGGGGACTCACGATTGATCAACCGGCGCATGGTATCCTTGTCGGTCAGCAGGTCGGCGATCGAATAAGAGTCGAATACAGCCATCATCGCCTGCATTCCCCGGGCAAGGACGCCCGTCAGGCCACACGCCGGCGACAGCGCGCAACCAGAGCAATCCGCGAGCTGGAATCCTTCCTCGGTCCTGCGGACGACCTCGCCGACGGTGATAGCATCCGCCGGCCGAGCAAGGCGCATGCCGCCTGCGCGGCCTCGCACGGTCTCAATAAAGCCATCATGCGCCAGTGCGTTCACGACCTTCATCAGGTGGTTGTGGGATACGTCATAAGTGCGCGAAATCTCTCCGATCGAACATAGGCGATCGTCGTTGAGCGCCAGGTGGATCAAGACCCTGAGCGAATAATCCGTGTAGCGGGTGAGCCGCACACATCTCTCCTGAGAGGAACATCAATAACGTCTATACCGGTATGCCGGAGACATGTTAAGTTCGATCCTGCCCCCGGTGGACCGAGCGCCGTGCCGGTGAGATTGCGCGCTAGCCGGGCCGTCCGTCTATTCGAGGTGATGTATATATCCGCGCAGTCCAAAGGATTCAGGGAAGGAAGGCAATAAGCCATCCGGTGGCTGCCACCGCTCGCCATCCAAGCCAATCGTCCATCAACCCGGCTGCAATCCGCACGATGCACACGAGCTGGACAGCGACGAACACATGGTTCGCGCGCCTCCTTCGCGTTGCTATCCGCATGTCGCTGTCAAAGCGGCCGATCCTCATCGTTCAGGATGCGCTCCGCTGCGCCGGCGACGTCTTCATATTGCCCGCTCTTGAGCGCCCAGAAGAACAGGGCGAGGCCCAGCGCGCCGAGAGCGAGCGAGATCGGGATCAAGTACCACAGGACGTTCATATGCTGTCGCCCGTTCGCCCCCCGCGTGCCAGGCGCGGGTTGAGGCGCAAGGCATTCGCGACGACGAGGATTGACGATCCTGACATCGCCAGGGCGGCGACCAGCGGCGTGACATAGCCGGCGATGGCGGCCGGCAGCGCGACGACATTGTAGAGAGCTGCAAATGCGAAATTCTGGCGGATCAACAGGTCTGCTTTCCGCGCGATCCCGATGGTGAAGGGGACGCTTTCGAGATCGGACCGGAGGAAGACGAAGTCGGCGGCCTGCCTGCCGACATCGGCCGCGCTTCCGGGAGCGATCGAGACATGGGCGGCGACCAGTGCAGGCGCATCGTTCAGGCCGTCACCGACCATCAAGGCCTTATGTCCGGTCTTGGCCAGCGTTTGCAAGTGAGCGGCTTTCTCATGAGGCAGGAGGCCTGCCTGGACCCGCTCGATCCCGAGCTCTTCTGCAACCGGCATCACGGCGGCCGGCGTGTCGCCCGACATGATCTCGAGGGCGTAACCACCGCTGCGAAGCGCGGAGATCGTCGCAGCTGCGCCGGAGCGTAGCTCGTCCTCGAATGCGAAGGATTGCGCGAGCTTGCCGTTGCAGGCCAGCACGGTGCCGGCACAGCTCTGGACGGTAGTCTGGCCGAGCGCCCATTCACCGCGTCCCAACCGCCAGACATCCTCGCCGATCCGGGCTTCAAGCCCGAGCCCGGCATGTTCGGCGACGGCATCGAACGCAATGTCGGCGGGGGTGGCTGCCGCGGCCAGCGCCTTTGCGTAAGGATGATGGGAGTGCGCGCCGATTTGCGCCGCGATTGCGAGATGGGCTTCATCAACGGTAATGTCGCGGCGAAGGCCGGGACGCCCACGGGTCAGCGTTCCCGTCTTGTCGAATATCACCGTATCGATCTCGACCAGGCGTTCCATCGCCGAGCCATCCTTCACCATGATGCCATGCTCGAACAGCGCGCGCGCAGCCACGACCTGGACCATCGGGACCGCCAGCCCCAGGGCGCAGGGGCATGTGATGATCAGGACCGCAACCGCGATGGTCACCGCGTGATGCCAATCGCCCGCCGCCAGCATCCATCCCAGGAAGCTGAGAAGCGCCGCGCTGTGGACCAAGGGTGCGTAGAGGCGCGCCGCACGGTCCGCGACACGGCGGAAATGGGAGCGGCCGCCTTCTGCCGCCTCCATGAGCCGCACCATCTCGGCGAGGAAGCTGTCCCTCGATGCAGCGGCGGCGCGAATTGTGAGCGGCCCGGTCAGGTTGAGCGTTCCCGCGCGCAGGCTGGCGCCAGGAGTGACGGGTTGCGGCACGCTCTCGCCTGTCGCCAGCGATGCATCGATGTCGGATCGGCCTTCGAGCACGACGGCATCGACGGGGATGCGGTCGCCGGCCCGAAGGAGGATCGTCATACCCGGTTCAAGCTCTGCCGTCGGCAGATAGGTTCGCCTGCCGTCAGGGGTTACAACGGTGGCCCCGTAGGCCGCGAGGCGACCTAGCCCTTTTACCGCGGATCGCGTCTTCTCGCGCATCACATAGTCGAGGGTTCGCCCGATGAGCAGGAAGAAGAGCAACGACACGGCCGCATCGAAATAGGCATGGGGCTGGCTCAAGATCGTGTCGTAGAGGCTCATTGCAAAGGCGAGCAGCACGCCGATCGATATCGGCACGTCCATGTTTGTCTGCCCATGGCGCAGCGCCTGCCATGCCGATTTGAAGAACACTCGTCCCGAATAGGCGAGCGTCGGCAGCGCAATCGCTGCGGACAGCCAGTGGAACAGATCCCGGGTCTCGCCCGCAGCTCCCGACCAGACCGATATCGAGAGCCCCATGATGTTCATCGCGGCGAAGCCCGCAACTGCTAGCGCCCGGATCAGGGCCGCGAGTTGCGGATCCTTCGCGTCGTCGTGCGTCTCGTAAAGAAAGCCGTCATAGCCGAGCCTGGTGAGCGCTTCTCCGAGCGGGGGCGGCCCCTCATTCTCGCGCCAATCTACCGCAACCCGCTTGGTCGAGAGGTTGACGCGCGCGCGCGTGACGCCCGGAAGCACCCCCAGCGCCTCCTCGATCTTCCGAATGCAACCACCGCAGCTGATGCCGGGAACCGACAGATCCGTCTGCCGCAGGCCGGTATTGATCTCCCGGCTTGCGAGGATGAGCTCATCGGCCGACAACCGGGTGAGGGCGAACGCTCCGGTCACGACGTCACCGGACAGCGCGATACGCGTGCCAGGTGGCATGGCCCAGCCACGGGAAGACGATGATCAGTCCGACAAAGCCTGTCGCGGCCGATATCAGGAACAAGGCAAGCACGAGGGTGCCCCAGATCAGCATGACAGGTAGATTGTTCCAGACCAGCGCCCAGCTTGTGCCCATGGCGGTCAAGGCGTCCACCCGCTTGTCGAGCATCATGGGAATGGAGAAGGCAGAGATCGCGAAGGAGAATGCCGCGAACAGGCCGCCAACCAGCGTTCCCACGACGAGCATGGTGATCCCGGTCGATGAGGTGAACAACATCGGCGCGATGTGATCGATGCCAGGAAATGGCCGGACGCCGAAGAACAGCGCGTAGATGATCACCGCCGCGCGCATCCAGAGCAGCATCACCCCGCACAGGAGAGCGCCTGTGAACAGGACCTGCCCGCCGGCGCGTGCATGAGGTAGCAGCATGTGCCGCAGCGACACCGGTTCGCCGAGTTCAAGCGCCCGGCTCTTGTCATAGAGGCCGATCGCCAGCGCCGGGGCGAAGACCAGGAAACCGGCGATCGCAGGGAACAGGGCATAATCCAAAGCGAGCCAGATCAGCCCGGCAACGATGCCGGCCGAGAGCAGGAAGACGAAGATGCCGTAGAGGAGGCTGGGCCCCGGGCGAGTGACAAGATCGCGCCAGCCCTCCCGCAACCACGCGAACGGGGCACCCGGCGCCAGGTCGCGCGCATAGCGCTGTTCGATCGGGAGCGGTGGAACGACGGGCGGGATCGTGGTCATCATCTTCTCCCGATCAGGTCAGCATGACGATTTGGCTGCACCGAACACGCCTGCCGCATGCGCCGATCCGTCAGACTTCACATGGACAACACATTGGGGCTGCGAGGTCGATGCGACGTAGACCAGATGCGCGTTCGCGAGCAGGATGACGCCCAGCGCCGCAATCGCCAGCGTGATATAGAAACTGCGCGAACGGGGGAGCCTCATGGCTGGGGCCCTTTGTCGAGTAGGTAGACGGTCAGGATCTTGCGATCGACTGGGTTCAGGCGATGCTCCCAGGCGGGCATCTCGCCCTGTCGCCCCTCATGAATCGTCTGGTAGATCGCGCCGATGTCGCCACCATAGACCCAGTTCTGGTCCGTCAGGTTCGGTGCGCCGACTTCTGGATTGCCGCGTCCCTGCTCCCCGTGGCAGATAACGCAGTTCACGGCGAAAACCTCCCGGCCTTGGGCGACAGACACCGCCTTGCCTTTCGCCCAGGCCGGGTCCGACAAGGTCTTCACATAATCGGTGACCGCGAGAACCGCATCATTGTCGAGAATGTCGTCCTTGCCGAATGCCATCATCTGGCCGATGCGGGTGTCCTTGCTCGCCGGACTGTTGATGCCCACGGCAATCGTATGGGCGATTGCATCGGGAGAGCCGCCCCACAGCCAATCCCCGTCGACGAGATTGGGGAAACCGGGATTGCCCGTCGCGTTCATTCCGTGACAAGCTGCGCAATTATCACCGAACAAGCGATGGCCGTCCTCACGCACATGGGCGATCAGCTTTGGATCGGCCTTGATCTGGTCGTAGCTCATAGTCTCGACCTGCCGCATCCAGCCGAGCCTCGCCTCCGCGGCCGCGCTGACCCGCTTGGCGACGATCTCCTTCTGATCGTTATCGAGCAGGCCCCGCGTATAGGTCTTGCCCAGCGGCCATGCCGGCATGAGGATCCAGTAGCCGACCGAAAAGATCACCGTCACGATAAGGGAAAGCCAGACCGCCTTGGGGACCGGGGTGTTGAGTTCCTTGATCCCGTTCCACTCGTGGCCGGTGGTCATGTGCCCGCTATGGGGGTCGCGTTCACCTACAGCCACGGCTTGTCCTCGTCTTCGATGATGTCGCGCGCCGCCT
The DNA here is from genome assembly GCF_037154075.1 of Sphingobium aromaticiconvertens. NCBI lineage: Bacteria > Pseudomonadati > Pseudomonadota > Alphaproteobacteria > Sphingomonadales > Sphingobiaceae > Sphingobium > Sphingobium aromaticiconvertens. The sequence goes on along the minus strand of NZ_JBANRJ010000006.1, from coordinate 20,635 downwards.
TGTCGAACCGCTTCTTGTTGGCGGGCCAGCAGGCGTAGAGCAGTGCGACGGCCGCCATTGCGAGCAGATAGAGAAGGCCGAAGGACTTGGCGAAGCCGACCAGCGTGTGATGCTCGATATCCATGTCAGCCCTACTCCTTCAGCGCCGGCGGCTGATGCGCGGCGTCGCTGAGTTTACCGAGGATCTGGAGATAGGCGACGAGCGCATCCATCTCGGAAATCGTGCGCTTGTCACCATCAAAGGAGCGGACCTGCGTCGCCTCGCCGTAACGCTTGACGAGACCCGCCGTATCGTCATCGGGCGAGGCCTGCGCGACCGCATCGGCCGGCGCATTCTCGATCATCTCATCGGTATAGGGCACGCCGACGGCACGGAGTGCGCGCAGGTCATCGCCGAGATGCTTGGCGTGCAGTTGGCTCTCGCTCAGCCAATTGTAGCGCGGCATGATCGACTGGGGGACGACGTCGCGCGGATTTTTAAGGTGCGCTGTGTGCCACTGGTCCGAATATTTGCCCCCGATCCGCGCGAGGTCAGGCCCCGTTCGCTTTGAGCCCCAGAGCATCGGATGGTCGTATTGGGATTCGACCGCGAGCGAGTAAGGCCCATAGCGCTCGACCTCGTCCTGCAAGGTGCGGATCATCTGCGAGTGGCAGGCATAGCAGCCTTCGCGGATGTAGATGTTGCGGCCGGCAAGCTCCAGCGGCGTATAGACGCGCATGTCGGGGTCGCTCTCGACCGTATCGTCGATGGTGAACAGCGGCGCGATCTCGATCAGCCCGCCGATGCTCGCGACGACCATGATCGCCACGGCCAGCGCGATGGACTTGCGTTCAATCCGGTAATGGGTTCCGAACATCGGCGCTTATTCCGCGGGCTGGAGGTTGGCGGGGAGGGGGGCGTCGTCCGAGGGGGCGGGTGCGCCCGACGGCCGGCGGATCGTCATCCAGATATTGTAGCAGCCGACGATCGCTCCGATCAGGAAGAGGAGGCCCCCGATCGCGCGCGCCACGTAATAGGGGTGCATCGCCACCATGCTGTCGAGGAACGAGTAGGTTAGCGTGCCGCTGTCGTTGTAGGTCCGCCACATCAGGCCCTGGATGATGCCTGAGTTCCACATTGCGAAAACGTAGATCAGGGTTCCAGCGAGCGCGAGCCAGAAGTGGACCTCGACAAGCGCGGGGGAATACATGCGCTCGCGCTTCCACAGCCACGGGACGACGGCGTAGATCGACCCGAAGGTGATGAGCGCGACCCAGCCCATCGCGCCGGCATGGACGTGCCCGATCGTCCAGTCGGTATAATGCGACAGCGCGTTGACCGAGCGGATCGCCATGAACGATCCCTCGAATGTCGAGAGCCCGTAGAACACCGCGGCCATCATCATGAAGCGCAGCGTCGCATCGTCGCGGACCTTGTGCCAGGCGCCGTTGAGTGTGAGCAGCGCATTGGCGGCTGCGATCCAGGACGGCACGAGCAGCATGACCGAGAAGGTCATGCCCAGCGTCTGCACCCATTGCGGCAAAGCGGTGTAGTGCAGGTGGTGGGAACCCGCCCACATATAGAAGAAGGTGATCCCCCAGAAGCCGATGATCGACATGCGGTAGGAATAGATCGGCCGTCCAGCGCGCTTGGGCAGATAATAATAGAGCATGCCCAGGAAGCCGGCGGTCAGGAAGAAGGCGACGGCGTTATGGCCGTACCACCATTGCGTCATCGCATCCTGCACGCCAGAAAAGGCCGAATAGCTCTTCGCGCCGGCGAATGACGCCGGAACCGCAAGGTTGTTGACGATGTGCAGGATCGCGACGACCAGAATGAACGCGAGATAGTACCAATTGGCGACGTAGATGTGCGGTTCCTTGCGCCGCGCCAGCGTGCGCAGATAGAGCAGAAGATATGTCACCCAGACGATGACCAGCCAGATATCGGCATACCATTCGGGCTCCGCATATTCCTTCGACTGGGTGATGCCCATGAAATAGCCGGTCACCGCCAGGAGGCAGAACAGGTTGTAGCCGATCAGCACGAACCAGGGACTGAACTGGTCCGGCATGCGCGCGCGGGACGTGCGCTGCATGACGTGAAAGGACGTGGCGATCAGGGCGTTGCCGCCAAAGCCGAAAATAATGCCGGTGGTATGGACGGGGCGCAAGCGTCCGAAGCTTGACCATGCGGCGTCGAAGGTCAAATCCGGGAAGGCGAGAAGCCACGCTACCCAGTCGCCGATGAACATCGCGAACACGGCCCAAGCCATGGCGATGACGATTCCCGCCTTGCTTGGATCGTCATAATAGCTTTCCAGCCGCGTCTCGGACGGTTCGGGCGCGAAATAGCCGTTCAACAGCACGCACAGGAATCCGAGGCTGAACAGCAGCACGATGAAGCCGTGCGCCTGCATCGGGTCCGCGCGCCCGGCTCCTGCCGCCGCCATCGCCAATCCGACGGCGGCGAGCACGACAAGGATTGCCATGCTCCAATGGCGCTCGCTTACAGTGAGTCCTGAAACCACGCTCCGAGTCCCTCCCCTCAGCAGGTATCATCGGCTAGCATTAAAGAGGCATAATTCATACCTCTTTTTGGATCGCGGAGTAGGGCGCAGGTGACCATGCGCCTGCAAGCGGAGCGGTGCCATAAGGTGGTTCATGAGGCGTTGCAAAGCACCTTGCTCACTGGGGCCGACATACATTCGCCCATTCTAAATCCCAACCTATCGGCTGCAGGCAGCGGCGTCTCTACGGATATAACCGGATTGCGGCCCACCCGGGAATTCCAGCTAGTTGGCCACAATTATCGATCAAACCGGAGGACGTCGGAGCGCAGCGGGGTCCGGCCCGTTTCCATGTGCCCGACTCCCATGGTCCGGACCTATCTGAAGGAGGCTGAGAGTGGATAGATTCAGACGGATGGATCTCACCAGAGATGGCAGAAATCCGCCGTATTCGCGGTGCATTCACGGGACTCATCCGTTGCGTTCTGACCACTAGATGTCGGCGCCCATCGATTTGGAAGAAGTGCGCTGGCATGCGTTACCGAGCAACGAGATCGCCACGGTACTTGGCATCGACCTCACAGGCCTTTCGGGGCAGGAGGTCAATCGTCAGGCGAACCGGTTCGGGCCGAATGTGCTTCCGAGGACCGCGCGCCGCAATCCGCTGCTGCGTTTTCTGGCACAGTTCAATAACACGTTGATCTATGTCCTGCTCGTCGGCGCGCTTGCCGCCGCGCTGCTCGACCACATCGTTGATGGTGCCGTCATCGTTGCCGTCGTGATCGTGAACGCGGTCATCGGATATATCCAGGAAGGAAAGGCCGAACAGGCGCTGGAAGCGATCCAGCAGCTGATCGCGCCGAAGGCGAGCGTCGTCCGCGACGGGGTGCGGCAAACCATCGCGGTCTCCGAGATCGTGCCCGGCGACCTCGTGCTGATTGAGGCCGGCGACCGCGTCCCGGCCGATCTCAGGCTTCTCCACGCCCGACGGCTGCTTATCGACGAAGCGCTCCTCACCGGCGAATCCGTAGCCGCCGAGAAGCATGAAGCGGCGCTCCCCGACGAGACCGAGCTTGCCGACCGGCAGAACATGGCTTTCTCCGGCACCCTGGTCGCGGCAGGCCAGGCGAACGGAATTGCGGTCGCAACGGGTTTGCATACGCAGATCGGTCGGATCAGCTCCCTGATCCAGTCCGTCGAGCAGACTGCGACGCCGCTGCTGAAGCAGATCGACGATTTCGCCCGCCGCTTCACCTGGTTCGTTCTCGCCGGTGGTCTGGCCCTGTTCGCCTTCGCCGTGCTCGCGCGAAACTACGACTGGATCGACGCGCTGATTGCCGTGGTGGCGCTTGCCGTGGGGATCGTGCCGGAAGGGCTGCCGGCGGTCATCACCATCACGCTCGCGATCGGCGTGCGGCGCATGGCGGTCCGCAATGCCGTCATTCGCAAGCTTCCGGCGGTGGAAACCCTCGGCGCGACGTCGGTGATATGCACCGACAAGACCGGCACGCTCACCCGCAACGAAATGACAGCACGCCGGATCGTCACGGGGCGGCATACCATGATCGCGAGCGGATCCGGCTATGTCCCCGAGGGCCATATCCAGATCGTCGGACCCGGCGACCAGACCGAGGCGATGGCGAGTTCGATGCCGCTGATCCGCTGCGGATTGCTGTGCAACGATGCATCGCTGCGCAAGGTCGGCGAGGAATGGCGTGTCGAGGGTGACCCGATTGAGGGCGCGCTCTTCGCGCTGGCGATCAAGGCGGCCGTCGATCCGGAACGCGAGCGCACGGAATGGGAGCGGATCGACGAGATTCCCTTCGACGCCGCGCATCGGTTCATGGCGACGCTGTGCCGTGGGCCTGACGGGGCGATGGTCCTCTTCGTCAAGGGCGCGCCCGAGGCCATTTTCGCGATGACCTCGCCCGACGACATCGGCTATTGGGAAAGCGCCATCACCGAAGCCGGAAGCGAGGGCGAACGTGTCCTCGCGTTCGCGGCGAAGACCATGCCGACGGATGCAGAGCGCATCTCGTTCGACGACGTCATGGCCGGCGTCCAGCTACTCGGCCTTGTCGGCTTCATCGATCCGCCCCGGCTCGAAGCGAAGGAGGCCATCGCCGAGTGCCGATCCGCTGGCATCGCCGTCAAGATGATCACCGGCGATCATGCTGTGACGGCGCTGGCAATCGCGCGCCAACTGGACCTTGCGGACGATCCGCAGGTGTTGACCGGCCTCGATCTCGATAAGCTCTCCGACGAGGAACTCGAACAGGCCGTCGGACGCGTCGCCGTGTTCGCGCGGACCAGTCCGGAGCACAAGCTGCGCATCGTTCGCGCCCTGCAGGCGCAGGGCAAGATCGTCGCCATGACGGGCGACGGCGTGAACGATGCCCCCTCGCTCAAGCAGGCCGATGTGGGTGTGGCGATGGGTATCAAGGGCACCGAAGCATCCAAGGAAGCCGCCTCGATGGTGCTCCTCGACGACAATTTCGCATCGATCGTCAGCGCCGTGTGCGAGGGCCGAACAGTCCATGACAACATCCGGAAGGTCATTTCCTGGGAAATTCCCACCAATGGCGGTGAGACGCTGGCGGTCGTTCTGGCGATCCTGCTGGGCTTTGCCCTGCCCATGACGGCCACCCAGATCCTCTGGGTCAACCTCATCCTCGCCGCCACGCTGGGCCTCGTGCTCGCCTTCGAGCCAACCGAACCAGGGGTGATGCAGCGGCAGCCACGGGAGCGGGGCGCCCCGCTGCTTTCGCCGTTCCTCCTTTGGCGCGTGGTGCTGGTGTCCGTGCTGTTCGCCGCGGTCACTCTCGGAATCTTCTTCTACACCCTCGACCAGGGCCGGGGTCTGGAGGTCGCGCGCACGATGGTCGTCAACATGTTCATCGTTGCGGAAATCTTCTACCTCTTCAACGTCCGCTATCTGCACATGACGTCGCTGACGTGGCGCGGTGCCTTGGGAACCCCAGCCATCCTGATCGCGATAACCATCCTGGTCCTTGGCCAGGCGCTCTTCACCTACGCCCCGTTCATGAACGCGATCTTTAACTCGCGACCGCTCACCATGGCCGACCTCGCGCTGCTTGTGCTTGCCGGCGGCGGCCTCATGCTCCTGCTCGAGGTCGAGAAGCACGTCATGCGGCGCTTGGGCTGGTTCAAGGAACTCAACGACTAGGAGGACAAAACATGACCCAGGGCACTTTCCCTAAGCGTATCGCGCTTGCCACCGACCTCAGTCATCGCTGCGATCGCGCGCTCGACCGCGCCTTGCTCGTGACCAAGGCGTGGCAAGCCGAACTCACGGTCATCCACGCACTCGCGCCGCCCGAGGATGTCACCCTGTTCGGCAGCCTGCGCGACATGCCCTCTTGGCGCCGCCCGCCCGACCCGGTGCGAAAGGCCCGCGACCGGATCTGTCGGGATCTGGTTCGCGAGGATCCGAGCGTCGACATCGCCGTCCATGTCGAAACGGGTTCGCCCGCACCTGTTGTCCTGGAGGCGGCCCGAAAATCCCATGCCGAACTGATCGTGACCGGTGTTGCCCGCGACGAGCTACTGGCGCGTATGTTCCTTGGCGACACCGTCGACCGGCTGATCCGCAAGTCAACCGTTCCGGTCCTCATCGTTCGCGACCGCGCGTTCGAGCCCTATCACCACATGCTCGTCGCAACGGATTTTTCGGAGTCCTCCCGCGTTGCGCTTGAGACGGCCGTCAAGTTCTTCCCAAGCGCGGGCATCTCGCTCTTCCACGCTTATGATGTGCCCTTTGCGGGCTATCTCGGCCGCGCTGAGGTCGAAAAGCAGTTCGATGACTACGGCAAGGATGCAGCCGACAAGTTCCTGGCCGAAGCCGGCCTCGCGCCTGACGCCGCGCGCAAGGTCGGCCGCATGATCGAACATGGGGTGCCCGAAAGACTATTGCAGGATTATGCCGAGAATTCGCGGCGCCATCTCACTGTGGTGGGGACCCATGGCGGCGGCATGGTCTATGAAGCCCTGATCGGAAGCACGGCGCGCAAGATCATCGATGCCGTGCCCGGCGACGTCCTCCTCGTACCCGATCCCGCCAAACGCAAAGCAGACTAACACCCGATGTCACTTGCGATTGTCTGGATTTGTGTCGGGCTTACGGCGTTGATCGCCGGTGCCGAACTGCTCGTAAGAGGCGGCGCGGCACTAGCAGCGCGCCTTGGCATTTCACCCTTGCTGATCGGTCTCACCGTGGTCGCGCTCGGGACGAGCACGCCTGAGCTGGCCGTCGGCATCGACGCGGCCATTCAGGGGAACGGTTCTCTGGCCGTAGGAAACATTGCCGGCACCAACACCGTCAACATCCTGCTTATCCTCGGCCTGAGCGCCGCGCTGCGCCCGCTGGCTATCCAGATGCAGACCCTGCGTCTGGAACTCCCCGTTATTGTCATTGCCTCGGCCACGCTGCTCGCCTTTGCATGGGACGGCGTGCTTTCGCGGTTGGAAGGCCTGCTGCTGGTCACGATGGGCGCGGCTTTCACACTGGCTGTCATTCGCGTCGCCCGGCGTGAGAGCGCCAAGGTCAAGCTTGAGTTCGCCCGCGAATTCGGGTCTCGACGCCTCGCTAACCGCCAAGCCATCACCGAACTGCTGATGCTCGCCATTGGGCTCATCGTGATCGTTGTCGGCGCCGACTGGCTGGTGGATGGCGCAATCGCCCTTGCCCGCCTTTGGAAGGTATCTGACGCCTTCATCGGTTTGACGATCGTCGCCATCGGCACCTCGGCGCCAGAGCTCGTGACCACCATCATTTCTACCTTTCGGGGCGAGCGCGACATCGCGATCGGCAACCTCATCGGCAGCAGCGTATACAATATCCTCGTCATCCTTGGTGTGACCTGCCTGGTTTCGGCAAACGGGGTCGATGTCGGCCGCCATCTCATTCGCATCGACATTCCCGTCATGCTCGGTGTGGCACTCCTCTGTATCCCGGTTTTCGTCAGCCGGCGTGAGATTTCGCGGGTCGAGGGTGGTCTCTTCGTCACCGCGTACGCGGTCTATCTCAGCTACCTGATCATTCAACGAACCTGACAAACGCCGCTCTCCGCGAGCGGGAATCTTGATCAACCCAGAAAGGAGAAAACCATGCTGAAAGACCTGGTCGCAATCGTCGACAATGGAGAGGCGGCCCGCGGCTTCATCAAGCACGCCACAGGCTTCGCCGCCGCGCAAGACGCGCACCTCGCAATATCCCTGATGATGGATATCTTTGACAACGCCGCGGTGCTGCCACCGTTTGACTATTATCCGATTATCCTGGATCGCATCGACGGCGAGGAGAAGCGGCGCACCGAAGCTGTGAAGGCCGCCGTGGAAGGCGCGTCGATTCCGGTCGAGATACGTCCTGTCGCCGATGCCCTTGCTTATCTCGGCGGCGCTTCACGCGTCGAAGGGCGCTATGCAGATCTCCTGCTGATCGGCGGCGCATCGGCCTTCGAAAACCAGAAGCTGCGCCGGCGAAGCCTGGAGGCCGCCGTCACCGGATCCGGTGGGCCTGTTCTTGTCCTACCCGACAATGCAAAGCTCGAGCGCGTGGTTCGCGCCGTTCTGGGATGGGACGCATCCAGCGAGGCGCGCAGGACCGCCCGTGACCTGATCGATGTTGCAGATCCGGGTGCCGTCATCGACGTCGTTTGCGTGGATCCAGAACCCACAGCGGAAGGCCACGGCCCCGCGCCAGGCTCCGATATTGCGCGTCATCTCGCTCGTCATGGCTTCAAGGTTGATGTTCATGTCATCAGCTCGTCAGGGAAGCGGGTCTCGGCGGCGCTACAGACCGTCGCGCACGATACAGGTGCGGATTTGCTGGCTATTGGCGCCTTCGCCCATTCGCGGGTGCGTGATATCCTCCTCGGCGGCGTTACGCGTGACCTCATCGATGACGTTACGCTGCCGGTTTTGATGTCGCGCTAAAGGGCAGGGGGCTATCGGGCCGCCAACCAAACGAGCGGCCGCACACCATGCAGTGGCCGTTTCCCAGGCCAGGGAGAGAGACGCTTTTTGCAGATTAGCGGGACGGCCACCAGCGTCCGTCCCGCTAATCTCTTTGAGGTGTCTGTTAGCCGCTGCCCCGGTTCTGCGAAGGCTGGACGCATTGGATCCAGCCCTGAATGCCGATCAGGCGCTCTGCGCAAGTGTTTCCGCGATCCGATCCTTGATCGTCATTCGCCGCTTGCGCAATTCCGTCTCGCGGTCCTGTGCGGTCGGCCGGACGTTGGTCTCGGCCAGGTGAATCTCGTCATTCACCTCATCATATTGGGCCAATAGTTGCGCAAAGCCGGGATCAGAGACCTTCAAGGCGTGGATCTTGTCCATCTTATTTGGAAATTCGTCGCCCAATGTATGCGGGGTGTTGGACATGTCTTACTCCGTTGGTGTCTACGTTGCCGGTGATAGAAGACGCGCCAGCGTGCGCCCATAAGTAGGTTCCCCTAGTCGGGCGCGGCTAGCTCTTTGGCGCTCTTGTCAGGATCATTCATCAGAGTTCTCCCATTGTCGTTACAATCGAGATCAACCTCGGCTCGCGGGGGCGTCATGCCGCTCCGGCTGCTACATAAATACCGATGGTGATGACCAGAACGGCGAAAGCCCGCTCGAACAGCGTCTTGTGAGCGGCGAGCAGCTGGCCGAGCCGGATTCCCATCATTGCTCCACCGCTGCCGCCCGCGATGAGGAGGGCCGTGAGCGGCCAGTCGACGTGACCGGACAGCGCGTAGGATGTGGCCGTGGTCAGCCCGAGCGCGGTGACCACGATAAGCGAGGTGCCGACCGCATAGGTAAACGGCATGGCCGTTGCCGCGATGAGTGCGGGCACGATCAGGAAGCCGCCACCGATGCCGAAAAAACCGGCCGCAAGCCCGACGCTCAGCCCCATCGGCACGAGACGGGGGAGAAGCACCCCCGCCGTATCGCGTGACAAGCGCACGCCTGAGCGTTCATGTCCACGATGGTGTGAGCGAAGACGATTTCGTCGCCATGCGAGAGGCTCGTGACGCGACGCTGGCTGCGCCAATGCTCTTGCTGCTGTCTATCCAGGTGAGCATTCGGGCCGTGCGCTTTGCGGCGGCAGAGACAAACGGCGCACATTACCTCAAATTTCCGCTGAAGATGAGAAGCGCTGAGACGGCGTCAGCGCCGAGAAGCCCTGAAGGATGCTTGACGAAGGACGCGATTGTCCAGCTCTTTCAGGGTTGAGAAGGTGAGGACCGCCGAAAGGGGTGCGAACCAATAGCCGTGAAAATGAGTGCGCCTAGTGCTGGTATAGCGCCAGCCCCAGCAGCAACGACCCAATGCTCGAGTGGCAATGGGTGTAAGTGGGCAATGCGCGCGACGGAGCCAAACTGGATAAAGATGAGGCTGCTTGCGACGGCTACAGCGGCGAGGAAGTTCGGGATCCTGTATCGTATACCCGTGAGCGACAGGAGGAGCACCGCCAACCCGTTGACCAAGCTGACGAACGCCATGGAGCGAGCATGATCCGGACCCGAGCCATTCTCGATGGCCAGCATAAAGACAGCCAGTACCGCGCCGGCGATGCCCGTGCCTGTCGCCCCTAGCACCGCCCATTCGATCCCTGTGAAGAAGTCTCGGTTCTCCTGGCGCTTCGAGTGGCCCCTTCCATCAGCGCGTTGCTGGAACCCCAGGATTGCCGCCGGATGGATCAGAAGTTCGAGCCAAACGATATGCACCGGCAAGTAGAGCAGCGGGTAACCGAGCAAGGGTACCAAAGCTGCCGTTGCTACGAGCGGGAGATGGATCATGAGCAGAAATGCGAAGCTCCGTCGTAGGTTTTGAAAGAGTTGCCGGCCCTCGGCGATAGCGGTGACGACGGTTCCAAAATTGTCATCCATGAGCACGATCGCGCTGACTTCGCGGGCTGTGCGCGTGCCTCGTAGACCCATTGCTATGCCGACATCTGCGGCACGAAGGGCCGGCGCATCGTTCACGCCATCGCCCGTCACTGCGACTACTCTGCCAGTACCGCGAAGGGCTTCAACCAGAAGCACCTTTTGCGCAGGGGTGGCTCTCGCGACGACAGCAAGATCGCGAAGCGCGTCGTCGCTCATCCCGTGCAGGGTCGAGGAAAGATCATCACCTAGAATCGCCACGGGAGCCTCGGCAATGCCCGCCTCGCGAGCTATTGCTAAAGCCGTCTCGGGGTGATCGCCGGTTACCATTACGGTCTGGATTCCTGCCGCTCTTGCTTGATTCACTGCTTCGCGAACACCGGGACGAATTGGGTCTGTCACCGAGATCAGACCTGCCAGCTTGAACCCGGCCACGGGCTCGTCGGATGTCGCGGCCGCGACATCCTGCCATGCACAGGCGATCACCTTTTCGCCTCGGCCGGAAGAGGTGCTGGCTACCTGCTGCCAGTGCTTCAGGTCCGCCCCGCTCAGATTGCACAGGGCCAGAATCGTTTCCGGGGCCCCTTTCACCGCCACGACAACCGCGCCTGTATCCCGGCGCCAGCTAGCGGTTTCCCTTCTCCGGCCTTCAGTGAAGGGGAACACTGCCAAACGCTGCCATGACGACGAAATGGGTGTCGCCGCCGACAGTATGGCGATGTCCAGAGGGTCGCTTGAGTCTTGCCGGGAGGCGAGCGCGGCGACGCTCATCAACCACTCCTGCGGCACACCGGGACAGGGCACCCCCTCGCGATAGGTAAGCTTTCCTTCGGTGATGGTTCCCGTCTTGTCTGTGCAGATGACTGACACCCGGCCGATGTTTTCGACCGCGGTTCCGCGCCGGACCAAGGCTTTCGCGCGCGCCAGCCGATAGACCCCGACACCGAGGAAGAAGGTCAGCACGACCGGGAATTCCTCGGGGACGGCGGCGACTGCGAGAATCGCTGCGCTAAGGAAGGCATCGACCAGGCCAAAACCCTGCCAAAGTCGGACTGCAGCCAGAAGCAGGCATATGAAAGCCGCAAATGCCAAGAGGCGCTTCACAAGCGCCGCGACCGATTGCTGGAGTGGAGTGCGTTCGGAAGAGCCGCTCACCGCCGCCTCGACGATCTCACCATAAATGGTCTCCGCCCCGGTGAAGATCAGGCGGATCTCGGCGGAGCCGGTCAGAAGCCGAGTGCCAGCGAACACCCATGCTTCCTCTTCGGGGACAGCTAGTTGCCGTATGGGGCGCTTCAGGACCGGATAGGCTTCGCCTGTCAGTGAGGATTCCTCCGCCTGAAGTGAGGTCCCCGACACAATGATGCCATCTGCGGGAAAGGATTCTCCAGCGGTAATACGCACGAGATCGCCGGGTACCAGTTCCTCCGCTTCAACCTGTCGTTCCGCTCCTTCTCGGATGACTCTCGCGGTCGTCGTCAACGCGCTGCGCAGGCCCTCGATCGATGCCTGCGTGCGGCGATGGAGGTAGAGGTCCATTCCGACCAGCGGAGCGATGGCGCCAAGCAGCACCGCCATGTCGGTGTATTGGCCGATCAACCCGAAGATCGCGCTTGTTACCACAAGGAACCAGATCATGGGGTCCCCGAAGGTTTCCTTCGCCAGCCTCGCCGCCGAACTCGGCGGATGTTCGGCTATGACGTTCGTTCCGTACTGCGTTCCCAGCGCAGCGGCTTCAGCCTCGGAAAGGCCTTGTTCCGGGGCCTTCATGAGCAAGGCAATTCGATTCTCAGGGACAACGCGCTTCATCCGCCGAGATCCTGATTAGGCTTTGTCACTTCTGCACGACGAGGACTGAGCAAGGCGCGTGGCTGACCGCATGCGCCGCGTTCCCCCCTTATAACGTAATCGCGAAGACCCGGCCAATGAGCGGCTAGAACGATGAGATCGGCGTCGGCCCTGCCGGCGAGCTCCAAGATTGCCGGGCCGATGCGGCCGCCGCCAACCATTACGTCGTGAGGCTCATGACCACATCCATCGGCCAGGCTGCACAAACGAACGCGAGCAATTTCGATCCTTACCCGATAGCTTGCAGGCGACCATTGGTCGGCCATAGCTTCCCAGTTGGTGATCACGATTCCCAGCGTAAGACGGGGTCCGCCCGCGCGCGCCAGGGAGAGGGCTGCCGGTATAGCTTGTGACCAGAATGTCGGATCATCGAGATCGATCGCCATCAGGATGCTCTTAAACATCGCTTCCCCGTGCCAAGTTGCGGATCGAAAACAGGCACCTGTTCTACCCGCTGGAGCGGAAGTGATCATTAGGGGAAATACCTGACGTACGGCAAAGCACCTAAGCACTACCGTCGAGCAGGCTAGGCAACAGGCTATGACAACAACGTTCGCTCCGCGCCAGATAGCAAGGATGAGGGTCTGGGACCTGCGGGAACGACTGTTCCACTGGCTGTTGGTAATCGCGATCTCTCCCGCCTTCCTCTCCTCAAAGGCCGGGCACGCCTCAGTTCACGATAGCTTGTTGGCAGTGCGCAGACGTTGGCTTGCCTATTTGACTGGCTCGGCGCGCTGGACCTCTTCAAATGCGCATTGTTGCGGTAGGTTTGCCCAGCACTGGGCGAACAGTTCTGGATGCTCTTGGGACGAACGCGCCCCGAGCGCCGTTAACCAGGACGTTGGTACCTGGCAGACATTCCTGTTGGCACGGATGCCTGCGTAAGTTCCGACCCGCTCTGGACCGGGCCCGCCAGCCTCACCGCCGGTTCGGCAACATTCGCCGCAACGTATCGTCCTTGACAACATAATGATGGTAAAGAGCCGCAAGAGCATGCAGGCCGATTAAAAAATAGCCAATCGAGCCTACCGTCTCGTGCAAGTCCTTTACCTGCCCTGCCAAAGCCTTGCTCTGCCCCACCAGAGCGGGGAGTTCCAGCCCGAAGAACGGAATTGCTTTGCCGGACGCACTCAGGATCACCCAGCCTGCGATGGGCATCGTCAGCATGAACGCATAGAGTGCAAAATGCGTTATATTGGCCAGCAGCACCTGCCAGACCGGTGGCTCCGGCGTGATAGGCGGCTTGCTCTTGATGACGCGCGCTATGATGCGAGCGATAACCAAGGCCAAGACAGCCAGCCCGAGCATGAAATGCCAGGATTTCAGCCCTTCGCGTATGTCAGTCCCTTTGGGATAGTTTTCGCGCAGCAGTATGGTCGCATAGACAGCTGAAATCAGCAGAACCATCATCCAGTGGAGAGTGATCGACAGCGAGGAAAAGCGCTGACGGACATCGTTGGAATTCATTGCGGGCCTCATGATTTTGATCGATCTTGGCAACGAAAGACACAGAATGCATTGTTTTTGATCAATCCTCCCCAAGCGCGTACCGGCTGCCCCGATTGCAGCGCCGCCGGGAATTTCTAGCCGTTCCGAGCCTTCCGCTTGTCGCGATGGCTTTGATAGGAGCGGAGAACCTCCGACATCCGCGCGAGCGCTTCGCGCCGCGCAGAGGCGCTCTGCATTCCCTGGAGTTCCTTCTTCAGGCGGATCGAGAAATCCGCGTAGTCATTCTGCCAGTCCCGTCCGACCGCGCCCTGCAACTCGGTGTTTCCTGTCTTGAGACGCCGCGCCGGCGCGCGCGCGGGAAGCGAATAGGTTTCGCCCAGCTGCGGCGCGATGATCGATGTCGCCGCCTCATCCGCCTGCATCAGCCGTCGGAAGGTTTCGATAGATCCGGATTCGCCGTGGCTCAGGAAAAGGCTGCCCTCGATCGGCTGCCGCGCCTTGATCCATAGCTGAAGATCCTGCTGGTCGGCATGCGCCGAGTAGGTGTCGATCCGGCGGATCTGGGCTCGGACGGCAACGTCCTGCCCCCAGATCCGCACGCGGTTGACACCATCGAGAATTGTCCGTCCCAGCGACCCGGCCGCCTGGAATCCGACGAACAATATCGTCGATTCCCGCCGTCCCAGGTTATGCCGCAGGTGGTGGCGGATGCGCCCGGCCTCGCACATTCCCGAAGCCGCCATGATGATTGCGCCGGACAGGCTGTTCAACCGCATCGATTCCATGCTGTTCAGGACATAGTGGAAGGACGGATGGTGGAAGATCTCGCCCGAGCCCATGTCCTCGAGCTCGCTGGCATGCTTCGCGAACACCTCGGTCGCCCGCGTCGCAAGGGGAGAGTCGATGAACACCTGCGGATGCGCCAGGCGCCCGGTATTGATGAGCGTGGCGATGTCGAGAAGCAGCTCCTGCGTCCGCTCCAGGGCGAATACCGGGATGACGAGATTGCCGCCGCGCGTCAGCGCAGCCTTGATCTCGGCTTCCAGGAGCGTGCGCCGCTGCTCGAGCGTCAGGTCCTCTCGGACCCGGTCGCCGTAAGTGCTTTCGCAAATCACATGATCGAGCCCTGATGGCCCCTCGGGATCGGCGTGGAAGGCCTTGTGATCGGGGCCAAGATCGCCTGAAAAGAGCAGGCGCGTTTCGCCTACTTGCAGCTCGACGGAGGTTGAGCCGAGGATGTGGCCAGCATTCCACAACCGGGCCGTGAACCCCCGCGCGGGCTGGAACCACTGGTTCATCGCGATCGTCTCGATCTGATCATAGGCTGCTTTGGAATCGGCCTCGGTGTAGATCGGCTCGATCGGATCCTCGTCCTTGCGGTCTTTGCGGCGGTTCCGGCGTTCCGCTTCGCTCTCCTGGATGCGTCCAGCATCAGGCAGCATGTGGTAGAGAAGATCGCGCGTTTGCGTCGTCGCGTAGATCGGCCCCCGAAAGCCCTCGGCGACGAGTTTTGGCAGCAGACCGCTGTGGTCGATATGCGCATGCGTGAGGACGACCGCAGCGACCTTGTGCGCATCGAACGAAAAAGGCTCGCGATTGAGCGTTTCGAGTGTTCGGGGTCCCTGGAACAGGCCGCAGTCGATGAGGATCGTACGGTCTTCAAATTCCAGTTCCATGCACGACCCCGTGACTGTCCCCGCGGCGCCGTGGAAGGTGATCTTGGGCTCGTTACTCGTCACTGCGCATGCTCCGGCCTGTTGGTCCTGTTTCGTTGACATCCTTAGTCGCGCCCAGCGCCTCTGCTATGAGAGATTATCCTTAGTGGGCGCGCAGGACTGCTTTCGCGCGAAGGTGAACGGATGCGCTCTCCATGTCGGTCAGGCAGGGGCCTGACCGACATGGGGAAATTGCGGATAGACCGACGGGCCGCTGCACCCTTCAATAGCTGCATGATGAGCATCGCCACCCTGACGCTGAACCCGACGATCGACGTCGCCTATGAAGTCGATCATGTCTTCCACACGCGCAAGATGCGGACCAAGTCTGAATTTTACGAGCCGGGCGGCGGAGGCATCAACGTCGCCCGTGTCTTCGTCCGGCTCGGCGGTAATGCCCGGAGCTACTATCTCTCTGGCGGCGCGACCGGCCATGCGCTGGACGGCCTCCTCGACCTCCACCAACTCGTGCGCAATCGCATTCCGATCAAGGGCCATACCCGGGTCGCGGCCGCGGTGCTCGAACGCGAAAGCGGAAAGGAGTATCGGTTCGTTCCTCCGGGGCCCTTCATCGAACCGGGCGAATGGCAGCAATGTCTCAAGCAGCTGGAAGACGCCCAGTGCGACTATATGGTTGCGAGCGGCTCGCTTCCGCCCGGTGTCCCCGACGATTTCTATGGCCGCCTCGTCGCTCTGATGGCCCGGCGTAACATTCCGGTTGTCCTCGATAGCTCAGGCCCGGGACTGCGGGGCGGCCTTGCCGAAGGCGGCGTCTTTCTGGTCAAGCCCAGCATCGGTGAATTGCGGCAGTTGACCGGGCGTGATCTCCTGGACCAGGACTCCGTGGCCGGTGCGGCCATGGAAATCGTCGACAAAGGGCAGGCCGCGCATGTTGCGGTAACGATGGGGCACGAAGGCGCGCTCCTCGCGTCAGCGGGCCGGCAACTGCACCTTCCCGCGGTCGGCATCGAAGCCAAGAGCGCCGTCGGCGCGGGCGACAGCTTTCTGTCAGCCATGGTTTTCGCCATTTCGCTCGGATGGGACATCAGCGATGCCTTCCGCTTCGGTATCGCCGCCGGCGCAGCCGCGGTGATGAGCCCGGGCCATGATCTCGCCAGACCCGACGACATCCGTCAGCTATACGAGCGCGTGGCCCAGATCCCCTAGGCTCCGCCTCAAGCAGCGGCCGGCCGGCTACGTTCTGCGGATCAAGGGCGAAGGTGCGGTAGAAGGACGCGCTGGCGCGGCAGTGGAGCCGAGGATGGCCGCGCCAGCTTGTGCACGACGTCCGGATGGGTGGTTCGATTCACGATCATGCTGCTTTCGGCGAAACCGGGGAGCTTGCGGGGGTGAACGCCGGGTCCGGGCGACGACGACTAGGCTGCCCCTCGGACCGAGAGCATGAGGCCGTAACTGCACCATAGCATGGTGGTTCGTGCGGAAACCCGGCGTCTATTCGCGAAGCTCCGCGCCGCGAGGATAGATCACCTTCCCCGGTTCGGTTCGTTGGGCGCCCGGCGTAGGCTTGGCCGGTTCTACCCGGCCCGGCCCCATGAGGTGATCGACGGCGTGACCGTTCAAAAGGAGATAGTCCGCAATGATGCGCCGGTGGCATCGCCACCAGACCGCTTCCGAGCACATCAATGCCAGCCGCCGTTCGCTGCCTAATCGAACGAGCGTGTCGAGGGCGTCGCCGAATGTCTCCCCCAAGGCATAATCGGCATAATTGTGGAAGCTCTGCACCCGCCACAAGGCGTTGAGCCGTTCATCCGCTCCGGATTGCTTCGGGCGACGGCCGCCCAATTCCGGGCAGTGCCGGTAGCCGATCTGGACCTTCGCCAGATTCGCCGGCAGGCGGTCGATATTGAAGACGGGATTGCTGCGCGATTTCGGAAAGGATCGCACGTCAACCAGCAGCCCGACCTGCGCCTCACGCAGCATATCAAGGAACTCTTCGAGGCTGCGGTTCGAATGGCCGATAGTCGTGAAAGGGGCCGCCATCAGTCGATCTTTTTCAGTGCGTCTTCCTTGTGCGCCGCGATGTGGTCGGTTTTGTCGCTGGCGATCTCATATTGCGGCGCCTCCTCCGAGGCGTGATGCCGATGGCCTTTATAATCGAAATCCCGTTCATGCACCTTGATGATCCTGCCGCTCACCCGTTCGGCCTCGGAATTCCAGCTTACATGGTCGCCCTTGGAATATTTCGCCATAGTCTCCTCGTTCGCCAGAGTAACGAGCGCTTTGGCGTATCCGTTCCAGGCCCCGAGTGCTTACAGTGCGTGCAGGCGTCTTCAGTATTCAGTGTCGCCGGTGACTTCCACGTCGTTCGCGCGTTGCCGGATATGATGGCATAAGAATATCTTGAAGGGATCTGATAATGGCGCTCCAGCATGCAAAGCCCGGCGAAGTGATTCATCTTCCATCACTGGCGCCAGAACGAGGCGCCAGCGGGACGGCCGCGCTGGTCAAATCGGATCGGTTCGAGGCCATTCACCTCGTCGTTCCCGCAGGATCGACCATACCGCCACATCATGTTTCCGGTTATCTGACGCTGCATTGCCTGGAAGGCCGGGTCACGCTGGGTCCATCGGATATCGAACTTGGCGCTGGGGATTGGATCTATCTGGAGCGCGGCGATCAGCATTCCGTTCAGGGCGTCGAAGATGCGCGGCTGCTGCTCACGATCTTGTTCGACACGCGGCCGGCGCAGTGATCAGGCTTGGCCCTTGGCGGGGCGTCGCAACGCCATCCGACCATATACCAGCACGAACAACAGGAATGCGCCGCCCCATAGGCCGCCGGCCAGACGAACGCTCAGCATATAGTCGAACGGCAGCAGTGGAGCGGCGACCCGCAGCAGCGCCCCCAGATTGACCAGCACATAGATGGCGACCGTCGCCCCATCCGCTTCTAGTGGGCGGCCGGTATGACCACGCGTCGCCCGCGTCATGACCGCCAGTGTCATCGTCGCCATCGCGCCGGCGCCCAGCGCGTGCATCGCGCTCGATACGGGTACGATCGGCCATAGGGCGGCGGCGCCGAGCAGCAGCAAACCCGCCGGTAGCCAAGCGTAGGCGACGTGCAGGACGAACACCAACGGGTCCGCCGCCGCGCACAGCCCGGCCCAACGGGTCAACCGCACGGCATGCAATGCGCCGGCGACAAGCAGCAGCCAGGCCACCGGATGCGCCGCGAGTGCGAATACCCAGCCGGCCAGCGCGATCGCCGTGATCGCAAGCACCGCGTGATCGAATCGGTTGGCCATCGTCGGCAACCCATCGGTGTGGCCCTGCCGGGTCAGCCAGTTGCGGGTGAAGGCCGGGATGATCCGCCCGCCGATGATCGCGATCAGCATGAGGACCAGCGCGAAACCGGCCCGTATGCCGATAGCCGGGTCAGTCGTCAGCCCCATCGCCGCGGCATGATCCAGCCCGCAGGCGGCGGCGAACAGCAGCAGGACGATCAGGATCGGCTTGTTGCGGTTGCCGGCCGCGAAGATCTGCCACGCCGCATAGCCGAGCAGCGCCAGCAGAAAACCGACGTCGAGCACGGCGCCGACGAGCGGCGGCACATAGGCGGAGAACAGCACCGCCAGCCGGGCGGCGGCCCACAGGCCGACGAACGCCGCCACCGGCCACCCCGTCACCACCGGCCGCCCGGTCCAGTTGGGGATTGCCGCGCTCAGGAACCCGGCGATGACCGCGCCGAGATACCCGAACAGCATCTCATGCTGGTGCCAGACGAGGGGTTCCATCGCGGTCGGCAGGGTCCACGCCCCGTCCAAGGCACCGACCCAAAGCGCCACGACGACCAGCGCCCAGAGCGCTCCGCCGGTGAAAAGCAGCCGGAAGCTGCCCTGGAGGGCGGTCGGCGTTTCGGCGACGCGATCCCGTTCGGCGTTCTCAGTCATGCGTGTCACCGTCCATCTCAATATGGCCAAGACCCTCTATAGAAACTTCGCGCCCGCATGGTCGCGGAACATCTCGAAATCGCGCACATAATCCGACAGCACCTGCACCGACTTATGCCGGCTGACATCGCGCATCTTGAAGATGCTCGCGCCCTGTCGCGCTGCTTCGGTAAGAAAGCCCGACCGCAACGAATGGCCGGCATAATCGGTGGGATCAAACCCGGCCGCCGCCGCGCAGCGTTGCACCAGACGCGCGACCGCGCGGTCCGACATGGGATTGGCGGTCAGCCCCCCACTGCGGGTGAGGCGCCGGAAGAGCGGCCCGTCCTCGAAGCTGATGCGCGGGTCATTGAAACGGTGCGCCGCCTCCAGCGCGGCGTTCGTCCACGCCAGCAGCAGCGCCTTGGGCCGGATACGCCGGCCTTCGGGGATCGCGATGGTCGCGCCTTCGCCCGCCTGATCGGTTTTCGAATGGCCGATCAGCAGACGCAGGCCCTCGGCGGTGAGTTCGACGTGGTTGGTCTGCAGCGCGACCAGTTCGGACCGCCGCAGCGCCGCGGCCATGCCGATCGCGAGCACCGCGCGGTCCCGGGTCGCGCGCAGATCATCGCCCTCGATGGTCCGGAGCATGTCGCGCAGCATGTCGGCGTCCGCCGGGCGCTTGCGGTCCGGACGCTCGTGCTTTTTCTCGTTGCGAATGCCTTCCAGCACCAGCTTGATCGCCGCGCCGCCCGTCCGTTCCTGCGGTGGATCGAACCCGGCCTGGCGGTGATGATAGCCGATGGCGGCAAGCCTGCGGCCGATGGTCGGCTTCTTCAGACCGCTGTCGGCCTGCGACGACAGGAAAATCGCGACCGCCGCAGGGGTGGCGGGCAGGCTCTCGATGCCTCGCTCGTCGCACCAAAGCGTGAAAATTTCCCAGTCCGAAGCGTAGGCCCGCCGGGTCGCCGGCGACCTTGAGGCCTTGGCATATTCGGCCGCGCGCGCGACTTCCGCTTGCAGCATGTCCGGCAACGCGCCTTGCTCCAACGGGATGGGGAGGTTGTTGGCCATGATCAGCGCGCGAGTTCGATGCGGATGCCGATATCGAGAGCGTCCCAGGCGCGGTCGGTGGTCAGCGCGGTGGCTCCTAGCGACTGCGCCAGGGCGAGGCACGCCCGGTCACCGAGCGACAGACCCGCGTGACGTGTGGTACCACGCAGCTTGCCGGCGAGGATCGCACACACTTCGTCAAAAGGACGCACATCAAGGTCGAGCAGCGAGAGGGCTTCGTCAATCTCGGCGTCGGTGAAACCGCGGTCCTGGAGCTTGGTCACGACCTCGGCCAGGTTAAGG
>NZ_JBANRJ010000005.1 GCF_037154075.1 Sphingobium aromaticiconvertens | reverse complement strand
CGGTATCGAGCCTGGAAGTGCTGGATGTCGAGCGCACGCTTGCCAGCGCGGAAGCGGCGCTCGCCGCATCGAACACCAAACTCGCGTCGGATCGTGTACGCATCTTTCTGGCGCTGGGAGGAGGTTGGGGGGCCAGTGCGCCTTGATTCTCAGCAAGCCGCCGCCTTGCGATCGCCAAGTCCTCAACAAATGATCTTGAAACTGCCCACGGAATTGCTGTTCCAAAATGTGAGTGTCACGCTTTTTGGCCACATGGTGCCATAATAAATGGTCAGTGTGAACGATACGGACGTTATTCCTCGGGCCGTGTGGAGGCCGCGTGGGGAGCCTGGTGATGGGGCGAGCGTGACGTGGCTGAATAGCCTGGCAAAAACGGCGTCACCTCAAGGTTTGTGCGCCAAACAACGATTTCGCCGACATAGTGTGAACATCGACATCAAGCGGCCGCTCGAAGATATCCTCCGCGACATTGCGGGGACTCAGCGCGGACCGGCCTAGCGCGCCGGCAGGTGCTGGATTCCTTGACCCCGGGGCGAGGCCGGCTGATCCGGTGCGCCCAAGGCGCGCATCAGCAGACATGCCGTTTCGTGGCTTATCTGATCGACATCCGTCGCCGGCCCGATCATCGTGCGATGACCAAGGCCAAAAAAGCACGCCATCATGATCTCGACATAGGCTTCCAGTTCACCCGGCGCTGCATCGGGTCGGGTGAGTGCGGCGAGTCGGCGAACGCCGTCGCGATAGCAGACGACAAGCGCATTCAGTCGGTCTGCGACCGAAGGATTGCGACAGGCTTCCGCAAGAATCTCGAAGGAGAGGCCGCCGTCGCTCTTGACGATCGAGTCGTTCGCAATCGCCTTGATCGCGTCGAATACCGAATGCCCGTCCTGTTCGACCGTGCTGAAAATCGCGTGCATCTTCGCGATGCGCGCCTGCGTATTCTCCTCGACCAGGGCGAGGATAACATCGTCCTTGCCTTCGAACAGCCGATAGATCTGGCCGATGCTGACCGCCGCCTCGGTAGCAAGTTCGGCGGTCGTCGTGGCGTGAAACCCCTTGGCGTCGAACAGCTTGCGGGCCGCCTTGATGATCCTCTGTCGTGGCAATTGCTCCTGCGTCTTCTCAGCCATCCCCAAACGCCTCTCCAAATATTTTGCTTGTTCTCATATCCAACCTGCTGCACGGCGACATGCCGGAATGAGCGCTCAGTCCCATGTTAATGTTCAGATAAGGTGGTCCATGCGCCGTCCAAAGACAACCGGGATCTGGGTGATGGCTTTTGCTTTCGGACTTACGGGCTGTGGCCAGGCCCCAGCGCCTCCCTCCTCGCCGCCCGAGGTAGGCGTCGTCACGCTGAGGACAGAGCCTGCGACGCTGACGAGCGAACTTCCCGGCCGGATCGCGGCCGTCGAGACTTCGGAGGTGCGGCCGCAGATCAGCGGTGTGGTGCGCCGGCGGCTTTTCGAGGAGGGCTCTCGGGTGCGCGCCGGTCAAATCCTCTACGAAATCGAGGATGCTCCCTACCGTGCCGCGCTCGGCAGTGCCCGCGGCGCGCTTGCCCGGGCGGAGGCGGCTATCAAGGCCACGCGCTTGCAAGCCGAGCGCTACCGCGATCTGGTGGGAATCAACGCGGTCAGCCATCAGGAAGCCGACAATGCCGAGGCAGCGGCGCAACAGGCGCGCGCTGATGTGACCGCGCAGCGCGCCGCCGTCCAGGCAGCTGAAGTCAATCTGGGCTTCACCCGCATCCAGGCGCCAATCGGGGGGCGGATCGGGCGTTCGCTGTTCACCGCGGGCGCACTCGTCCAGGCGGGGCAGCCCAATCCGCTCGCCACGATCCAGCGGACCGATACCGTCTATGTCGACGTCACCCAGTCGGCGGCCGATGTCCTCGACCTCAAGGAGGCGATGCGCGCCGGCGACATGACCCGCAATGGCGACAGCGCTCGAGTCGAGCTGCTGCTTCCCAACGGCAGAACCTACCCTGTACAGGGAAACCTCCAGTTCTCCGAGGTGACGGTCGATCCCACGACCGGCGCGGTGACGCTGCGCGCGGTCTTCCCCAATCCCGAAGGGCTGCTGCTGCC
Organism: Sphingobium aromaticiconvertens; assembly: GCF_037154075.1. Lineage (NCBI taxonomy): Bacteria > Pseudomonadati > Pseudomonadota > Alphaproteobacteria > Sphingomonadales > Sphingobiaceae > Sphingobium > Sphingobium aromaticiconvertens. Next base: position 45,364 of record NZ_JBANRJ010000005.1, on the reverse strand, counting down.
CGGCATGTATGTCCGTGCGCGGCTGGTCGATGGCGTACGGCAGCAGGCGATCCTTGCGCCGCAGCAGGGCATCACGCGCGACGAACGCGGGCGGGCGACCGCCCTGGTCGTGAACGCGCACAACAAAGTCGAGCAGAGGATCCTGACGACGGACCGCGCGATTGGGGATCGCTGGGTCGTGACCGCCGGCCTGCGGGCTGGGGATCGCCTGATCGTGGAGGGCCTTGTCGATCTGAAGGCCGGCATGACGGTCCGCCCGGCCGCACCCCAGCAGGTGACGAGATCAGCGGCCCCGCGGCCTCCTGCCCGCGCTATCGGGAACTGACCGCACCATGGCACGCTATTTCATCGATCGGCCGATCTTCGCATGGGTGATCGCGATCGTCCTCATGCTGGCCGGCATCCTTGCGATCCGAACCCTCCCTATCGCCCAGTTCCCGGCGATCGCGCCTCCTGCGGTTGCGATCAACGTCATCTACCCGGGCGCCGACGCCCAGACGCTCGAGAATACGACCACGCAGATCATCGAACAGCAGATGAAGGGCATCGACAATCTGCGCTATTTCTCGTCGACCAGCGATTCGGCCGGCAATCTCGCGATCACGCTGACCTTCGAGCAGGGCACTGATCCCGACATCGCCCAGGTACAGGTCCAGAACAAGCTGGCCCAGGCAACGCCGCTCCTGCCGCAGGAGGTGCAGCAGCAGGGCATTCGCGTCACCAAGGCCGTCAAGAACTTCCTCCTCGTTGTCGCGCTCTATTCCGAGGATGGGAGCCACGATCAGGTCGATATCGGCGACTATGTCGCTTCCCGGATCCAGGATCCGTTGAGCCGCATCAAGGGCGTCGGCGACACGCAGGTGCTGGGCGCGCAATATGCGATGCGCATCTGGCGCGATCCCTTCAAGATGACCACCTATAACCTGGCGATCAGCGACGTGAAGGCCGCGATCCTGGCGCAGAATGCGCAGGTGTCTGCCGGCCAGGTCGGCAGCCTGCCAAGCGTCACTGGGCAGGCGCTCAACGCGACGATCACCGCGCAATCCCGCCTGCGGACCCCGGAGCAGTTCCGCAACATCCTCCTGCGCACCAATCCGGATGGTTCGACGGTTCATCTCTCCGATGTCGCGCGCGTCGAGCTGGGGTCAGAGAATTACAGCTTCCAGGCGCGCTTTAATGGCAAGCAGGCGGCAGGCTTTGCAATCAAGCTGGCGCCGGGGGCCAACGCACTGGATACAGTGGCGGCGGTCAAGGCGCGGATAGCGGAACTGTCCAGAGAGTTTCCGCCCGACATCAAAGTGGCCTATCCGCTCGACACGTCTCCCTTCGTCGAGCTGTCGATAGAGCAGGTCGTCCACACGCTTGTCGAAGCAGTCGTGCTGGTGTTTCTCGTCATGTTCCTGTTCCTCCAGAACTGGCGCGCCACGCTTATCCCGACAATCGCGGTGCCGGTCGTGCTGCTGGGATCGTTCGCGGTTCTCCAGATAGCCGGATTCTCGATCAACACCCTGACCCTGTTCGGCATGGTGCTCGCCATCGGACTGCTCGTCGACGACGCCATCGTCGTGGTCGAGAATGTCGAACGCCTGATCCATGACGAGCGCCTTTCGCCCAAGGAGGCTGCGCGCAAGTCGATGGACGAGATCAGCGGCGCGCTGATCGGCATCGGCCTGGTCCTGTCGGCGGTGTTCCTGCCGATGGCTTTCTTCGGCGGTTCGACCGGGGTGATCTACCGTCAGTTCTCGATCACCATCGTCTCATCGATGATTCTCTCGGTGCTGGTCGCGCTCATCCTCACCCCGGCGCTGTGCGCGACGATCCTTAAGCCCGCGAGCGCCCACGATCAGGAGAAAACCGGCTTCTTCGGCTGGTTCAACCGGACCTTCGATCGCGGCCTGGACCGCTACGACAAGGGCGTGGACAAAGTGCAGCGGCGCTGGGGCCGATCGCTGCTCGTCTATGCGCTCATCATCATCGGGATGTCTGTGATTTTCGCACGCCTGCCGTCCGGCTTCCTCCCGGGCGAGGATCAGGGCGTGATCTTCACGGAGATTAAATTGCCGACGGGTTCAACGATGGAAGAGACCGCCCGCACCATGGAACGGGTACGCCACCATTACCTCGATGATGAAAAGGACAATGTGGCGTCCATCTTCACGGTTTCAGGCTATGGCTTCGTGGGCCAGGGCCAGAATGTCGGCATCGCCTTTGCGCGGATGAAGGACTGGAGCGAACGCAAAGGTGTGGAGAATGCCGTCCCCGCGATCGTGGAAAGAGCGAACAAGGCATTCGCGAAAATCCGCTCCGCCCAGATCGTTGCAAAATTTCCGCCGGCCGCGTTGGAACTGGGCAATGCCAACGGTTTCGATCTCGAACTGAAGGATGTCGGCAACGTCGGGCACGATCGGCTGATCGCGGCGCGCGACCAGCTTTTGAAAGCGGCCGCCGCTGACAAGACGCTGAGATATGTGCATCCCAACGGCCTCGACGATACGCCGCAGCTCAAGCTCAACGTCGATCAGCCCCGCGCCGGTGCGCTTGGGCTGGCCCAAGCCGATATCAACGATACGATCAGCACTGCCTTCGGCGGCGCCTATATCAACGATTTCATCGACCGGGGGCGCGTCAAGCGCGTCTATATCCAGGCCGACGCTCCGTTCAGGACCAGCCCCGCGGCCATCGGCAACCTCTATGTCCGCGGCGTATCGGGCAGCATGGCGCCTTTCTCGGCCTTTGCCGACACTGGATGGCAATTCGGACCGGCGCGACTGGAGCGCTATAATGGGGAATCCGCAGTGGAAATCATGGGGTCGCCCGCACCGGGGTATAGTTCCGGCGCTGCCATGGCGCGGATGGAGGAGCTTGCCAGCAAACTCCCCGCCGGCATCGGCTACGAATGGACCGGCCTGTCTTATGAGGAACGGCTCTCTGGCGGCCAGGCGCCGGCGCTTTACGCGCTGTCGCTGCTGATCGTCTTCCTCTGCCTCGCCGCTCTTTACGAGAGCTGGTCGGTGCCGATCGCCGTCATCCTCGTGGTGCCGCTCGGCGTCTTGGGCACGGTGACGGCGGCAGCCCTCGCGGGGCTCAATAACGATATCTATCTGCAGGTGGGCCTAATTACCACGGTAGGCGTCGCCGCGAAGAACGCGATTCTGATCGTGGAGTTTGCCGAGGAGAAGATGGCCCAGGGCCTCGGCGCCGCCCAGGCCGCGATGGAGGCCGCGAGACTGCGGCTGCGCCCGATCCTGATGACCTCGTTCGCCTTCATCTTCGGCGTCCTGCCACTGGCCCTATCCCGGGGCGCGGGCGCGGGAGGGCAAAATGCGATCGGCTGGGCGGTGGTCGGTGGCATGCTCTCGGCGACCATCCTCGCGATCTTCTTCGTGCCCATGTTCTTCATCGTCGTGAAGAAGCTGTTCCGCCAGGATCGCCCCCGCGCACCCGATCCGGAAGCCGCCAGGGCGCCGCTTGGCGACCCGCAAGCGCGGGAGATTTGAGATGACCGGTCGCGCGTTTGGTCTTGTCATCGCGGCGGGGATCGCCCTGACGGGATGCGACATGGCCCCGAAATATATCCGTCCGGCGATGCCCGTCCCCCAGGCGTTGCCCGCGCAGCCCGCCGAGACGACGGACGCGGCTGGGGGGGGGGCAGCCGGCCGATCTCGTCTGGCGCAACTTCTTCGCCGATCAACGTCTGCGCGCCGTCGTCGCGCTCGCGCTCGATAACAATCGCGATCTCAGGGTGGCACTGGCCAATGTCGAACAGGCGCGCGCGCTTTACCGGGTCCAGCGCGCCGACTTGTTCCCGACGCTCGGAGTCGACGCGAGCGCCACTTACCAGAAGACGCCCGCCGGGGTCGTCAATCCGGGCGGCGGTCCGGATGGCGGGGGGGCTTCCGCAAGCGGAAGGACCGACATCTATTCCGCCAGTGCCGGGGTCTCGGCCTGGGAGATCGACCTGTTCGGCCGGATTCGCAACCTCGACAAGGCGGCGCTGGAGCAGTATTTCGCCTCAGCCGAGAACCGGAATGCGGCACAGACAGCGCTGATCGCCGAAGTCGCGACCACCTGGCTTGTGCTTGCGGCGGACCAGGACCGGCTGCGGATCGCGCGCGATACCGAAAAGGCATTCGGGCAGACGCTCGACCTCACACGGGCGCGGTTCACCAAGGGCATCGCTTCGGAACTCGATGTCCGGCAGGCGCAGACGAGCTACGATCAGGCGCGTTCCGACATCGCCGAGACGACGACGCTCGTGGCGCAGGACCGGAACGCGCTCAATCTGCTTGCCGGAACGACGATCGCCACGGACCTGCTACCGGAACGGCTGAACGGCGATGGGGTGACGCTCGCGCAGCTTCCGGCGAACCTGCCTTCGTCCGTGCTGCTGCAGCGCCCCGATATCGCCGCAGCCGAGCACCGTCTGCGCGCCGCCAACGCCGATATCGGGGCGGCGCGCGCCGCCTTCTTTCCGAGGATCTCGCTCACGGCCGCGTTCGGAACGCTCAGCTCCGGGCTGTCCAACCTGTTCGGCAACGGCAGTGACTTCTGGTCGGTCACGCCCGCCGCCTCGCTGCCGATCTTCGATTCCGGGCGCAATCGCGGCAATCTGCGCTACGCCCAAGCGACACGTGACGCGATGATTGCGCAATATGAACGGACGATCCAGAGCGGCTTTCGCGAGGTTGCCGATGCGCTGGCGCGCCGCGGGACCATCACCGCCCAACTGGAAGCGCAGGCGTCGCTGCGCGATGCTGCGGCCGGAGCATACCAGCTATCCGAAGCGCGCTTCCGGGCCGGGATCGACCCGTTCCTGGCCACACTCGATTCGCAGCGAACGCTCTACGGCGCGGAGCGGAGCCTGCTGGCCACGCGCCTTGTCCGGGAAACCAACGCCGTCGAGCTCTATCGGGCGCTCGGCGGCGGATTGCGGTGAGACAGTCTTGACTGGCGTTCCAATAGAGCCTAGCCCACCACAAACGGAGTGAGGGCTCATTCCGATATGGATGAGAGAGGATCGCGCATTGGAGAAAGGCCTTCTTCTGCCATTCTCCAATGCGGATGCGCGGCACGAAGCCGCTCCGGACCGCTTCTACACCGTTCCCCCCTTGGGAGGCGGAGAGCCCGGCGAACCCTGCGCTCGGTTCCCGCCTGCCGACCCGCCAGTCAATAGCTCCCGAAACGCGCCCGAGCTCCCAGGAGCGCTGCGATCGGCTGGCGGGATTTCTGCAATCGCTGTATCAAAGGACATCCGGCCCGATGGGCAGCCGGGATGTAGTGCAGCAGGAGTAGCTCGCCTCGTCGAATGCCATCAGCACATAACTTGGCCAACGCAATTATGTGTCGCGGAGGGGTATGACGGTGCTTCGCTCACTTGGTTGGAACGGAGCGCGATCTGGATCGGCATGAAAGATGCGGCCGCCGGCCATGCGCCGCTCCGGCCCGGATCAACTTGGGCAGCGCGACTCTATCAGAGCTGTCGCCGATGGACTGCTCTATCAAGCCCGCTGCCGCTTGCCGATCCATATCTTGAAACGCTGCGCTGCTTTGGTCTGCAAATCAGTCAGCATGCCGCTGTCCTGATCGAGGACAACCGTGAACCGGAGGGCCGTAACCCTTGATGCCGGTCTGGAGAGATATCGCGGTTTTCCTCGATGCCACGCCGGTGGGCGAACATATAGGTCGTCATGCGGCTATGCTCGCGCAACGCCATAAAGCGCATCTGGTAGGCGTCTATGGCGTGTCCCACGAAAGTCTGCACCCGGCCGAAACCCATGCGAGAGGCTCGAGGGCGATGGGAGAGGTCATGGCGCGGCAACGTCATGTAGATGAAGAGAAGGTGCTCGCTGCCGCCCGCCACTTTGGCGACCTGGTCCGCGAGCATCAAATCGGCTCGGAATTTCGCATCGTGTGGAGAAATGCTCTTGGCGACGACGGCATTTTACGAGCGCTGCATTGCGATCTCATTGTCGCGGCACATCCCAAACCGGCAGACCTTCCGGCAGGCTGGTCGGCCGAGCGACTGCTGCTAACCACCGGCATTCCGGTGTTGCTGGTCCCCAATGGGTGGCACGGGGAGACGATCGGCGAGAATGTGCTGATCGCATGGAATCGCAGCCGCGAGGCGCGGCGGGCGGTCAATGATGCGATGCCTTTCATCAACGCGGCTGGCCGTGTGACGATCCTGACCGTCGACAGCGACCGACATCCCGATCATTTCGGTCCTGAACCCGGCTCCAACCTTCTTGAGCACCTTTCCAGGCACGGTGCGCATGTCGATATCGCGAACATCTCCTCCGGGGGGGCGCCAGTCGCGGAAGTCATTCTTGGCGAGGCGGCCACGCGCAATGCCGATCTGGTGGTGATTGGGGCGTATAGCCATCCGCGCACCGCCGAAATCCTCTTTGGCGGCGTTACCCGGTCCTTGCTGTCCGGCGCTCACCTTCCGTTGCTGATCTCGCGATGAAATCCGGGGCACGGAAGCGCCAGCCTCCGATAAAAGGACGGGCGCGCGCATCCGGTGGCCGCGGGGCACTGCTAACCGGGATTTGAGATGGTCGGCCCGGTGACCTACTTGCAAAGGCTCTTAGCGTGCAGCGGCCAACCACCGCCTTCCTTGGCAGCCCGTCTGGCTAGAAACTGGCGACTTCGCGACCGCCGGAGTGACTGGTCGCTGACGGGGATTCGTGCCTCTTCGATGGCGGGGTCGGGGACCGCCTGCGACCCTATCGCGAGGTCGCGCGGCGTCATATCGCTATGTTATGCGCTGCAAATGTGGCCCGGCCGGGATACCGCCAGCGATAGGGGTTGCCAGCGGCCGGATGATACCAGCCGTTCTGCCCGGGCCAGAGTTCTACTCATCGGACATCCAATCACCTGCACCCGCTCAACATGGCGCTGCTTTCCGGCGTGGCCACGTGTGATGGAACGATGAACACTCAGCCGGCCGATCTCCTCATTCCCGTCACGCTCCAGGACGGAACCCGTATTCGGCTTCGGGCCGACGAGATCGCATATGTCGAGCCTGTCGGCCGAGGCGCCTTGATCCACCGCGATTCGGGCGAACCATTGATGGTGGTGCATGACGCACGGACCGTGGAACTCCGCGTGATCGTCGCGCTGGCCGGCCGCGCTGACACCCAGGAATACCCTGCAGGCGAGACGTCCGAGCCTGAGGATCCGATACGGCGTGAGGCTGATCGGGCAAGCATCGCCCCGCCTCCTGAACGCGAATCGCTGAACCGGCGTGCGAAACGCCTCTTGCGCGCGCGCGTCAGCCTCCCTTCGCTCATGATCGGAGGCGCGCGCCGGCGGCCTGGTGATAAGCTCTAGCGTTGGTCATGCGATAACCACCAGGGTGGAAACCCGGTATGCGCCGGCCGCCGCCACGAATATTTACTGGCCGAAATCAGAGGACGAAAAACTCACGCGACGCGCTCGGAATTGGGAAAAGGCCGCTCCAACCTCAAAGAACATTTCGCTCCTTGGTTGACGAGGTGACGCAGGAGGGTTACTCCCTTAATGGTAGTGAGCGCTCACTCCACTGGAAAGGATAATGTACGTGGAGGGAAGCCGATCAATCACGATATGCTTCTCGATCCCAAGAGATCGTGCGCGCCCTTTTGCAGTCGCGCGAGCGCGAGGGGACGTCCTCTCTGTCTCCAACGCTTGCCGCTGTCTTGTCAGCCCTTACCGGTTGGCGGGCATGCGTTCACCGGATCCCCCCTCCGGTATGGCTTTGCCTGCCGTCCTGCCAGCCGATTATCCCGAAGCCGCGTGGCGTGTCTCCCTGGGTCACAGGCGTCGGCTGGCAGGACCCCTTTCAGATCGGACCCGCGCGACCCTTGTCCGTCTCCTGCGATGCGATCGCCTGGCTTTCGGCCGAGCGGCGGAAGGGATCTCGAATGAGCCATGATACGACCGGACCGGACCGTCACAGACCGATCCTGCATCTGCGCCGAGCCATCGGCTCGACCAGTATAGCCGGGCCCGATTCAACGTGCTTATCCCCTGTCGATCGGGCAACGAAGCAAGGCACTGGCCGCAATCGGCCTGATGCCGCACGGCGCAAGCGTCAAGGCGGCAGGCGTGAAGAATGAATCGCCGCATCATCAATTGCGGTGCGCTGCGGCACCTAGTCGCGATCATGCCCGCTGTCGCGCGAGAATCAGGCTTTTCCAACCTCAAGAGTCATGAGGAAGCGCAGCGCATATGAGGCTATTTCATCATCCCAGGATATCGACGGCCGCTATTCTTGTCCTGTTGGCGTCCACCACGGTCACATTGACAGGGTGCGGACAGGACACCGGCACGGATGGCGCGGAGAACACCATCGTCGAGAACGTGCAGGTGACGCTGCCGCCATCGATCAAAGCGAGCCACCCCTATCGCTGCGAGGACAATAGCGTCGTCACGATCGATTTCCTCTCCGACGACGTGACAATCAATCTGCGCAGCGAAGGCACGATATCGCAGCTTAAGGCGCCCGCACCCGGCGAAGCGTTCACCGATGGCAAGCACACGGTAGCCGGCGACGAGGCCGCCATAGAACTCACCAGGCCGGGCAAGAAACCCCAGACCTGCAAGATGTGATGTTGGCGATGCCGATGGCGCTGTTCGAGCTCTCGGCGGGAGAGCGGCGCGCCGCGCCCGCTGGACAGGAAATCCGCGAGCACGGCCTGGCATGGCGCCACGATGTCCGGCCTACCCCTTTCAAGGGCGAGGCGCGCCATTTTCCGAAACGATGCGAGTATCTGTGCATGACGTTATCCAGCCGTATAGGGCGTCTCGCATGGCCAACTCTGCTGCTGGCGGCGCTGGCATTGCCGGCAGCGGCCAGTGCCCAGTCCGGCGATCATGTGACGCTCGGCGCCGGCGCCGGCGTCGTTCCCGACTATCAGGGCTCCGATGACTATCGGTTCCTGCCGATCCCCGTGATCGATGCGCAGTTCGGGCAGTTCTTCGTCAGCCTGCGCAATGGCATCGGCGTAAACGTCATCGAGATCGGCCCATTGACGGCGGGTGCGAGCGTAGCGCTGGTCGGCGGCTACAGGCGGCGTGATGTGCCCGACGGCATCCGGCGCGTCTCGACCACGGCCGGTGGCCGGCTCTTCGCGAACCTCAAGCTCGACAATCTGTCCTTCACGGTGGGCGCCACCAAGGCGGTGGAAGGCGGCACCCGGGGCGTGGTAGCGGATGCCAGCCTCTCTTATGCGCTCCCCGTCTCGGACCGGATGACGGTTATCCCGACGATCGGCACGAGCTGGGCGAACGGCAAGCATATGAATCGCTATTTCGGCATCGACGCGAGCGAAGCCATCGCCTCGGGCCTGCCCTTCTATCGTGCCGGAAGCGGCTTCAAGGACGTGTCGGGCCTCATCACCGCCAGCTATCGCCTTGATTCCCACTGGAGCCTTGGCGCGACAGGCGGCGTCACCCGGCTGCTCGGGGACGCCGCGGACAGCCCGCTGAACGAGCGCCGCTGGCAGCCGAGCGGCTTCATGTCCGTTGCCTACACCTTCTAAGTGCGCAGCCCGGTGCCCGCTGCGTTGAGATCGAAGGGGTTGCTCCAATGAAGCTCTCGATCGTCGATCTCGCCACCATAGCACCGGAACGACAGCCAATTCCCGAATGTCATGCTGCGCAGGGTTCGACCGATGATTAGATATGGCGGCGCTGTGTGCATCGCTCTCGGGTTGGCGGCGGGACCGACCCGCGCGGAAGCGGGTACGACAGCATCGCAGATTGAGCTTGTAATCAGCGCCGTTGCAGACGGGGATGCCTACGGCGCCGCCTCCGTCGAGCTTCGCCTGCTGAACAGCGGCTCCGCCCCCGAAGCCATGGCCCTGCCGCCGCAGATCGGAGCCGAACTGACGGTCAACCGCAGCACTAGCAATATCAGCCTTGAGCGGGCGCCGCAGACGCCGGCCGCCGTGAGTGTGCCTGCCGGTGGCTTCACTAGGGCACGTTACATCCTGCACCTGCCACCGCATACAGCCGCTGGAGAGGCAGTGCTGGCCGTACCCGGATGGAGCGCACAGCGCCTTGCGTTTGCGGTAGGAGGGAGCGTGTCCGCTCCGCCGCCGGCGCCGGCGGGTGGAGGCGCCGGTCCCGCGACCCCCCGTTGGGATACGTCTGTCCCGCAGACACACCTCGCGACCAATGACGTTGCGGCCGGCAATGCCTTCCTGTCCAATCTTTCCGCCTATGCGCCGATCTATGCCGCCTACGGTCCCGGCACGAATAGTGATGCCCGGCTGCAGATCAGTTTCAAATATCAGCTATTCGGCCCGTCGGCCGCGCCGGACCGGCGGCAATCATGGGAGCAGGGACTCCACTTCGCCTACACCCAGCGCATGTTCTGGGACCTCGGGGCCAAGTCGTCTCCCTTTCGCAACATCGACTTCGTGCCCGAGCTGTTCTACCTCGCTCCAACCATTGGCATCGGGAGCGGCGTCTCGCTCGGCGGCCAAGGCGGCTTCCGACATGAGTCCAACGGGCGATCGGGTGCGGGGTCCCGAAGCCTTAACACGCTCTATGTGCAGCCGGTGGCCTCGGTTGCCTTGGGGAGCTACCGCCTCAGCGTCGGTCCTCGTCTCTGGCTCTACGCCGGGAGCCTCAGCGACAATCCGGACATCAAGCGCTACCGTGGCAATACGGGCTTGTTTGCAGAGATCGGTGAGGACGACGGGCTTCGAATCACGACCAATACCCGGCTCAATTTCGGATCTGGCAAAGGCGCGATCGATGCCGACATATCCTACCCGATCGATCGACTGATCGGCGGAAACCTGAATTTCTATCTCTTCGGCCAAGCCTTCACGGGATATGGCGAGAACCTGCTCGACTATAACCGCCGCATGACCCGCCTCCGGGTCGGACTGGCGATCGTCCGGTGAACGCATTCAAACACCGTCGAACGGGCTTCCGCCCGCTCGCCCAACAGTCGGAGCGCATCGACGGCTTGTTCGATGACAACTTTGGGGCTGGGCTGATCGAGCAGGCTGCGTCGCTCAGTGCCTATGCCCGCCGCCTTACCGGCAGCGGCGGTGCTGACGCCGACGATCTGTTGCAAGAGACCATGCTCCGGTGCTGGGTGGCCCGCCGTTCGTTCGTGCCCGACACGAATCTGGGAGCGTGGATGCGGACCGTGATGCGGAACAGCTTTCTTTCGGGGCGTCGCCGCGCCCCCTTCCATGCCGACCTTCCCGAAGATGCGTTTGACCGGCTGCTAGGCGTCGCCGGGGGGCAAGGCGCCGCGGTGGATTTGCGCGACGTGAATTGGGCGCTTGGCGAGCTGATCCCCGACCAGCGGGCGGCGATCCTGTTAGCCGCCGAAGGGCTATCTATCGAGGAAGCGGCGGCCAGCTTGGCCATTCCGGCGGGCACCTTCAAAAGCCGCCTGTGGCGCGGCCGGCTTCGATTAAAGCGATTAATAGAGCACAGGGACACCCCATTGTTGGATCGGCGCGTGGTGGAGAAGCATTCGAAGCCCCGTCCTCGGCGGAACTGGAAAGGCGTGGTGATCGGCTAGGCTGCGCTCCTCAGCGGCGTCGGTCCGCAAAACAGGTTAGTTTGCAGCACGATCCGTCGCGCAGCCGATTCAACTCGACTCATCGGGCTCACGCGCGCTCGCGCGCGGTGGCAGGATCAGCTTAGGGGTACCAAGCCTCGCTTCATGCCCAGCCTCCACTCTTTCCGCATGGCACCAACTGTCTCGACAGGCCGGCGGGGGATTATTCACCCGTTGAACGGGCGATCGTGGACGCCATTGCCTGATGCTGACACACGCGGGATTCACGCTCCCTCCTATGTGTGATAATGTCCTTTATCATACACTCTTCCCCTTAGGCGCGCTGCATGGTAGAAAGGTGGCTAATTTTCTAGAAAGGCGGACCATGAGCCTCAATGTTAAAGACCCTGAAGCCCATCGGCTTGCGCAGGCCATCGCCCAAGCGACCGGCCAGAGCATGACCCGCGTGGTGACGGAGGCGCTGCGCGAGCGCTTCGCCAGGATCGAGCGTCAGAAAAGCAAGGCGAGCGTCGCGGAACTGCTAACGATCGCCGATCGCGCCGCCACGCATGTGAAGCGCCCCTATGTCGATCATGCCGAACTGTTTTATGACGATAATGGCCTGCCGAAATGATCCTCGACACCTCGGCCCTGGTCGCGATCCTCTATCGCGAACCCGAAGCGGCGACCTTCGCACAAGCCATCCATGATGCCGATGCCTGCCGCATCAGCGTCGCCAGCTATGTCGAGCTGTCGATGGTCATCGAACGCCAGCTCGGTCCCGAAGGGATGCGCCAGACCGAAGCCTTCTTTCGCCGCGCCGGCATCACGATCGAACCGGTGACGCTCGATCATGGCGAACTGGCGCGACAGGCGTTTCTCGATTTCGGCAAGGGCCGCCACAAAGCGGGCCTGAACTTTGGCGACTGCTTTTCCTATGCGCTGGCCAAGGCGACCGACGAGCCGCTGTTGTTCAAGGGCAATGATTTTGCCCTGACGGACATAGAGGCGGCGGCATAATGCGCGCGGTGCACGACAAGATCGAAGGCCCCTTCGCCATCGAGGAGAATATCGCCCTCTATGGCATGGTCGCTGGCGATGCGACGCTGCATCGGGGCATCCGTTTCATCCTCCACGGCACAATTACGGGCAACCTGACGATCGAGACCGGCGCGCGCGCAATCATCCATGGCACGGTGGCGGGACGCATCTACAACGAAGGCGGTCGCGTCGAGATCTTCGGGATCGCCGATGCCGTCGCCAACGGCTCGCGCGACGCCATCACGATCATCGATCCCGCCGCCCATGTCCGGGGCCGGCCATGACCCAGATCGGCGGTGTCCCCGACATGCACGACGAGGATGATTACCCGTATGACAATCCCGTGTCCCGCGCCCAGGCCGAGAGCTTGCGGGAGCAGGCCCGCGCGGGCGGGTTGCGGTTTGAGGCCTATCTGCCCCCGGCGCTGGCCGACTGGCTGTTGGAACCGATCGAGCGCGGCATGTTCGCCGATCCTTCGGAGGCGGTGTTCGCGATCGTCGGCAACTTCCGCGATCTGGAGCCGCATCGTGATCTGCGCGACGCGTTGCTGCGCCGGTTGTTGCAGGCGGCGGTCGATGATCCGAGGCCGGGCACTCCCCATGAACAGGTGCAAGCGGAGATGGCGCGCCGTCGCGTCGAACCGCGCGCCGCGCCCGCACGCTGGCGGAGAGAGGGGTAATGGCTCAGCTCGCCCCCCTTCCCTCGCCCACGCTGGCCTTGCCGGCGCTGATCGCGTCGGCCGACGACCGCGCGCGGTTGCGGTTCCTGGAGTTTTTCGCCGTCACCATCCGCAACGCGCATACGCGCCGCGCCTATGCGCGCGCGGCTGGCGACTTCCTGACCTGGGTAGCGGCGCGCGGGGTCACGTCCCTTGGGGCCGTGCAGCCGCTCCACGTCGGCGCGTGGATCGAGGCGCTGGGAGGCGAGATGAGCGCGCCCAGCGTCAAGCAGCAGCTCGCCGGCGTGCGTCGGCTGTTCGACTGGCTGGTGATAGGCCAGGTCATGCCGGTGAACCCCGCCGCATCGGTGCGCGGGCCGGCGCATAGTCAGCGGCGCGGCAAGACGCCGGTGCTGGCCCCCGACGAGGCGCGGCGGCTGCTTGATACGATCGACGTGGGTGGGCCGGCGGGTCTGCGCGACCGCGCGCTAATCGGGCTGATGGTCTATTCGTTCGCGCGGATCGGCGCGGCGCTCTCCATGCGTGTCGAGGACGTTTTCATGCAGAACCGCCGTCTCTGGGTGCGGCTGCACGAAAAGGGCGGCAAGCAGCACGAAATGCCCTGCCACCATAATCTTGAGGACTATCTGACCGCCTATATCGACGGGTGTGAGCTGCGCGCGCAAGCCAAGGGGCCGTTGTTCCGCACGATCGCGCGCGGGACCAAGCGGCTAAGCGACACTCCCCTGCCCCAGGCCAATGCGTTCGCGATGGTGCGCCGACGCGCGGTGGCGGCCGAGATCGGCACGGCGATCGGCAACCATTCGTTCCGCGCGACCGGGATTACCACTTACCTGAAGAACGGCGGCACGCTGGAGACGGCCGCGACGATGGCGAACCATAGCTCCACGCGCACGACCCAGCTCTACGATCGGAGGCCCGATGACGTGACGCTCGATGAGGTGGAACGGGTGTTGATCTAGTCACCTGGAACTGAAGTAAGCTTCATTGTATAAGCCCTTGTAGATCAGACGGAGGTTAATGTGATGGCGGGCAGACGGGCGGATTTGGTTGTCTTGAGCGGAGATGACCGGCGTTTTCTCGAAGCTCAGGTCCGCCGCCACAAAGCGCCGCGTTCACTCTCTGATCGATGCCGGATGGTCCTGCTTTGTGCAGAAGGGCTGCAGAGCAAGGAAGTCGCCGAACGCCTGGGCGTTCACGAGCACACGGTTGGCAAATGGCGCCGCCGGTTCGTGCAGGCTGGCATTGAAGGACTGACTGACGAATATCGTGCGGGTCGGCCACGAACAGTATCTGACACGCAAGTAGCTCAGGTGATCGAGCGTACGCTGAACACGACCCCCAAGGACGCCACGCATTGGTCGATCCGTTCCATGGCCGCCAAGTCCGGGCTGTCACACACCACCATCCGCCGGATCTGGGGCGCGTTCGGCCTGCAGCCGCACCGGTCCGAGACATTCAAGCTGTCCACCGATCCGCTATTTGTCGACAAGGTGCAGGACATAGTCGGGCTCTACATGTCGCCGCCGAACCGGGCGATCGTGCTGTGCGTGGATGAAAAATCGCAAATCCAGGCGCTGGATCGCGAGCAGCCGGTCTTGCCCATGGCGCCGGGGGTTCCTGAGCGGCGCACCCATACCTACGTCCGCAATGGCACGACATCCCTGTTCGCCGCGCTCGACATTGCCACCGGCGCCGTGATCGGGAAATGCTACAAGCGCCATCGGGCAACCGAGTTCCTCGACTTCCTCAAGCGGATCGACGCCGCGATCCCCAAGGGGCCAGACGTCCACCTCGTGATGGACAACTATGCGACCCACAAGACGCCAAAGATCAAGGCCTGGCTCGCACGCCGCCCGCATTGGCATGCTCACTTCACACCGACTTCGGCGTCCTGGATCAATCAGGTCGAACGATGGTTTGCAGAACTGACCCGCAAGCAGTTGCAGCGCGGTGTCCACCGATCAACCGCTGAACTTGAGACCGACATCACCGCATTCATCGCGGCGCACAACGAAAACCCCAAGCCCTACAAATGGGTCAAATCCGCCGACGAAATCCTCGCCGCCGTCAAACGATTCTGCCAAAAAACAATGAGCCGAACTTCAGATTCAGGTGACTAGCACTACTTTGGCAGTTTTTGTTCAGGCCTGTCTACGAGGAGCTTTTCACAATGGGGGCACCGAAGTGGCGGAGGCCTTATGAAGATGTTCAAGATCGCCTGTCGGATAGCTGGCATGCTCGGTTGTGGCGGCGGCCCCCCGACTCTTTTTTTTCCGCCCCGCTGCTTTGAGACGGCGGGCTTGAAGGAAAGCGTATGCGATCATTGTCATCAATGCATGTCGATGTAATCCAACCCAGGAGCGGCCTTCGAAATGATCGAGGCCCAGTTCTTCCTTGAGCTGCTGATGTGCTTGCTCGCAGATCCATCTCGCCTTGATCGTCGCGGCGAGCATTTTGAGGGTGGCGTCGGCAGGTAAATTTGAGACGTAGTATTTTGCTCACCGGTCAAACGGCGCTCTCCAACAAGCCAGACCTCATCGCCTGGCATGGCCTGGACGCGGTTATCGAGCATGCGATGGCGATGTCCATCAGCAACCCTTACACGACGAGCGGCGAACAAGCATGTCAGTCTTCCCTTAGTACCGCGTCGCCAGCTAACCTTTTTCCATTTTTCCTTAGCCAACATGGTCTCGGCTGAGACCGGCTGTTGATCAGGGATGTGGTACTTGCGCTTGTTCCCCATGCTAGCGACCGGAAATATCAGCGCCACGTCAGACGGATATACATTCTGACGCCGCGACAAGCCCACTGCCCAGAGCAGGCCGCGGTCAGTCAATGCCTGGCGAAAGGACCCGCTGGATCCATAACCAGCATCGGCCAACGCGCAGCCGAAGCGGGCACCTGTAGCGATGACGCGATCGATCTCCTCCATCGCAATCTCTGGTTTTGTCCGGGCGATCTGACACTCTTTGGGAACCTGCGCGCGCGTCATCTTATCAACATCGCTTGTCCAGCTGTCAGGCAGAAAAAGGCGTAGCCCCACCATGACCGGCACTTCCCGGGAAGCCAGCGTCACCGAGACTAGGGACTGACAGTTGGCGGTCTTTCCCAGCGATGAAGCATATTGCGGAGCTACCCCGACGGAATGGGTTCCCTTCTTCGGCAAGGCGGTGTCATCGATGACGAGAAATCCCGCTGCATCGCCCACCAGCCGATCTGCTTCTTGCACCAGCACTTTCTCGAGAGGAGCGCTGCCCCAAACCCCCGCAGCGACAAAATGATGAAGCTGATCATAGCCGATCTCGCTCGCTCGCGATGCCATCGGCTGAACGCTCTTACGGTCTCCTGGGCCTATCAGACCTGCTATGTAGGCGGGGCACATCCGACGGCGCGTCTTGTGCCCAAGAGCGATGAGAAACGGCTCAAGCCAGCCCTCCAGATCCTCTTTCCATTCCGTATCCATCACCAGCCCTTTCGATAGCTGGCTCTCCATGAATCAGGGTTTTTGCCTTTTGGGAATCGCAAAAATACAAAACTGCCAAAGTAGTGCTAGGCGATGTTGACCCTTCTCAAAAAGAGGCCGACGTCACGCCGGCTAGAGTTGGGAGAGGATGCCTAAAAGGCATAAGAATGCTGCACCTGCGAAGACGGTTTTACAAGTGCAAATTTGCGGGAGCCATCCTGACGATGGTTTCCAGAACCATCGCAGACAACGAGTGCGATCGTCGATCGCCATGCGAGTCCATTTCAAACTGAGGGAGCTGTCTTGGAGGGGCTGAAAAGGCCCGTTTTTGCGCGGGAGCAGTTCGGTTCCCCCGAGAGGTTCGTTAGTGTCGCAAGGTGTCGGGTGATCCATCTCCCACGCTCTTGCGCAAGCTGATCATCGGCCGTGCCGGTAAGGAAGGCCATTTGCGTGTCGGCGACGACGATCGCAAAAAACATCTCGGCGAGAAAATCCTGTGCTTCCCCGGTGACACAGCGCAGATGCGGTCGGACGATCCGACGCGCCGCTTCCTTGACCCGCGATACGACCATTTGATAGATGTTGCCTATCTGGGGGTACTTTTGCCGCTCGGCGATGACCATACGCAATAGGCCGATTGCATCTTCGCTTTGGGCCAGATCGAGAAGCTTTTGCGTCGCCTCCTCGAGTGCCATGTCATCGGCACCCATCGCAAATGCATCGTCGAGGGTTTTCGAGAAGCGATCGGCTTCCTCTCTGACGATGGTTTCGAACAGTTCGAGCTTGCTGCCGAAGTAGATATAGAGAGTGCCTCGGGAGCCACCGATGCGCTCTATGATGTCGTCGATGGTGGTAGCGGCAAAGCCCTTCTCGGGTCGTGCGGCTGAGCGGAACAGAAAAGTGTCATAAGGAGCCGTTTGGCTCAATGCAGCGATAGATAGTGGCCGGGTGAACATTGAAGGTCCTGGCGACGGAGCTGATTGATTTGCCCTCCAGAACAAGTTGGCGAGCAAGCTCGGCCTGATCGGGTCGCATTTTCTTTGGGCGTCCGAAGGTCACGCCGCGCACCATAGCCGCCTTTCGACCCTCGTCGGTTCGGCTCAATATTAGAGACCGCTCGAACTGGGCGATCCCGGCGAATACGGTCATGATCATCACGCCAGACGGGGACGTGGTATCGGCCCAAGGTTCATCAAGCGATTGTAATCCTGCCTGCTTTTCCCTGATACGTTCCGCGATGTGCAAGAGTTCGATGGTGGATCGCGCCAAACGATCGAGGCGGGTGACGACGAGAACATCGTCTTTGCGCAGGTGGCCCATCAGCTTTTCAAGCTCGAGCCGGCCACGAGCGGCCCCTGATATTTTCTCGTCGAACATCATTTCACAGCCAGCCTCCGAGAGCCGAGCGCACTGGATGTCCAGGTTCTGATCCTCGGTGGAGACGCGCGCGTAGCCGAGCTTCATGCGGAGGCTCCCGCCATTGTGCGAAAGTTGCTGCAAAACGACTTTATTTCGCACATATATTTTGCGAAGAAATTCGCCTTGTTTATCGGCATCGGCCGTCCCCTTCGCAAAAGTTGGAAGTTTCGCACGGTATGCCCACCCGTCACCTCACTGATGCCCAGCGTCAGGGCTTTTCTCGCTTCGACGGCGAACCGTCGGCCGACCAACTCGCGCGATATTTCCATCTGGACCAAACTGATCGCGACCTCATTGGAACTCTGCGCGGAGACCATAATCGGCTCGGCTTCACCGTGATGCTGACGAGCGCCCGGTTTCTGGGCGCATTTCCAGTCTCTCCTTCCGAGATCCCCGCGTCGGTCCTGGCGACCGTGATCGAACAACTCGCTCTTGAGCCCGCCACGGACGTGGACGCCTATTTTGCGGGAAGCCGGCGCATCCGGCACCTCGCGCTCATCCGGACGCACTGCGGCTTCACGGACTTTGGCGACAACGCGGTGGCGCGTTTCCGATTGACCAGATGGCTCTACGCCCTTTGTTGGAGCGGCGACGAGCGGCCCGGCCCCTTGATTGATCGAGCGGCGGCCTGGCTGATCGCCAACAAGGTGCTGCTGCCAGGCGTCACGGTCGTCGAGCGATTGGTCGGCAGAATCCGCGATCGTGCGCGGACCAGGCTTTGGCGCCATCTGGTCGCCAGCTTGAGCGATGACCAACGCGCGCGCATCGCCGCCCTGTTTGACGATGGCGACACATCCACGTTCGCCGCCTTGGACGCGCTGCGGACAGTGCCCTCCAAGCGCATGCCGACCGAGCTCTTCCGTCACCTTGATCGGCTCGATGCGGTCCGGGCGTTCAATCTGCGGCCGGCGCCACCAAGGGGTGTTCCCGCGACAACCCTTGAGCGGCTCGCGCGGGTAGCGCGTGTCAGCAAGCCTTCGGCCATTGCGGCCCTTCAGGAGCCTCGTCGAACCGCGACTGTAGCCGCGCTCTTCCATACGCTCGAAGCGGCGGCCCAGGACGATGCCGCCGAGCTGGCCGAGGTTCTGCTTGCCGATTTGGTGAAGGGGGCCGAAGCCGCCGACAAACAGGACCGTCTGCGCAGTCTGCGCGATCTCGATGGCGCCGCGATGCTGCTCCACGCGATGGGTCTGTTGGTTTTGACCGACGATGTCCTGCCCCTCAATGAATGGAGAGATGTGCTCTTCGAGCGGTTGCCCCGTCCCGACATCGAGGCCGCCATGTCCAAGGTGGAGGCGATCGCCAAGCCCGCAGAGAGCAAGCCCTACGACCAACTGCGGAGAAAGTGGCGGGGTGCCCGGAAATTGTTCTTCGAAATCACCAACCGCATCGAGACCGACGCCGCCCCGGGCGGCAAAAACGTCAAGGCCGCGATCAGCTACCTCAAGGGCGTAGACGACTGGTCGTCTCTCGCCAAGATGCGCGGCGCACCGACCGCTGCGATCCCAAAGGCGTGGAGGCAACATGTCCTGGATCATGAAGGCAGTGTGCGGGACCCGAAAGCCTATGTCTTCGCGATCATCGATGCATGGCGTCTCGCGATCAAGCATCGCGATGTGTTCGCCAAGCCCGGCATCCGATACGGAGATCCTCGGCGCGGGATGCTCGAGGGCGAGTCCTGGCACAATTCCAGGTTGATGGTGGCACGCGCCCTGGGCCGATCTCTGGAAGCCGACACTGAGATTGACGGTCTCTCCCGCCTTCTCGACGAGGCATATCGACATGTCGTCGCGCGCGCCGGCCACAATCCTGACCTGCGTTTCGAGACGGTCGCCGACAAGACCGGGATTGTGGTCACGCCCCTCGACAAGCTTGATGAATCCGAGAGCCTTCGTGCGCTGCGCGGCGCCGTCCAAACGCGCATGCCGAAGGCGGGGATGCCCGACATCTTTCTTGAAGTCATGGCGCGAACCGGATTCGCCAAGTCCTTTACCCATCTGAGCGAGCGTCAGGCCACCGTCGAGCACTTCGAGATAAGCCTGTGCGCAACCCTGGTCGGCGGCGCCTGCAACATCGGTCTTGAGCCAGTTGTGCGCCCGGAAATTGCGGCTCTGCGTCGCGACCGGCTGTCTTGGGTCAATCAGAATTTCATTCGGCCTGAGACCATAGCTGCGGCGAACGCCGCGATCGTTGCCGCCCACAATCGCCTGGATATCGTTCGCCACTGGGGCGCCGGAGAGGTGGCCAGCGCGGACGGAATGCGGTTTGTCGCTCCGTCGAGCGCCATACATGCCGGCCCCAATCCCAAATACTATGGCCAGGAGCGCGGCGTCACTTGGTACAACATGATTTCCAATCAGTTCAGCGGGCTGGCCGGAGCGGTCATCCCCGGCACCTTGCGCGACAGTTTGGTCGTCCTGGCTCTCCTGCTGGAGCAGGAAACCGAGCTCGATCCTCTGGAGATTATGACCGACACCGCTGCCTATTCCGACGCAATTTTCGGCCTGTTCTGGCTCCTGGGCTACCGATTCAGCCCCCGTCTGGCGGACATCGGCGGCGCGAAGCTGTGGCGCATCGACCGCCAGGCGAGCTACGGACAATTCGATGAGATTGCCTGGGGCAGGATCAAAATCAATCTGATTAGGGAAAACTGGTCCGACCTGATCCGTTTGGCCGGGTCGATCAAGCTCGGCCACCTCAAGGCCGCAGGCGTCATGCGCATGCTGCAGGTCAAAGACCGCCCAACGACCCTGGCCAAGGCCCTGTCTGAACTGGGGCGCATCATCAAGACGCTGCACATCCTGCGATACATCGACGACCGACCGTTCCGCCGACGGATCTTGTTTCAGCTCAACCGGCAGGAATTGCGCCACAAGCTCGGTCGGCGCGTCCATCACGGCGATCGGGGCGAAATCAGAAGCCCTTTGCGTCAAGGCCAAGAGGAGCAGCTCGGGGTCCTCGGTCTCGCCCTCAACTCCATCGTCCACTGGAACGCTGTCTACATGCAGGAAACCGTGCGCCAACTCAGCGAGGCCGGGGCGCCACCGCTGCCCGCCGATATCGCTCGACTCTCGCCGATATTCTGGCGTCACATCAATTTCCTCGGGAGCTACGACTTCTCCGTGCCCGACGCCGTCGCAAACGGCGGCCTCAGACCGCTACGCCAACCTAATTCCGAATGGGACTTTTGAAAAGAAATAATGCCCCTTACGACACTTTCTTGTTCCGCTCAGCCGCACGACCCTTCTCGTGGAAGAGGCCTCGGGCGGCATCGATCAGCCGGCTTCGACGAAATGTCCGATCCTTGGATCTGGGGGCGGCTTTGGGAAGTTCGCGCCGATGGCGACGTGTGTTGATTTCACTCGTCGATACTTGCTGTTCCTTCACCGGACTGCACTCCCAGTTGGTCAGCTGCGCGTCAAGGCGCACCGCTCGTGTCGATCTCTCCGTTCCTTGCCTCCCCATGCAGAGGCTCGTCCGCCAGTCCGCCGCCGAGTGAGCGGTATAGTTCCACCAGGTTGCTCGCCTGGGTCAGCCGGGTGGTGACCAGCGCCTGCTCGGCGCCATAGGCGGTGCGCTGGGCGTCGAGGGTGACGAGGAACGAATCCACCCCCGAACGGAACCGCGCGTCGGACAGCCTGGCGGCGACGCCGGCTGCCTCGGCGCGGGTGGTCTGGGCGCGGATCTGGTCGCCGATGCGGCCGCGCTGGGCAAGCGCGTCGGAGACTTCGCGAAAGGCGGTCTGCACGGCTTTTTCGTAAGTCGCGACGGCCACCTTCTGCGAAGCCCTGGCATATTCGAGATTGCCCGAACGGCGGCCGAAGTCGAACAGCGGCAGCGAGGCGCCGGGCGAGCCGGTGTAGGTATAGCTGCCGTCCTTGAACAGGCCCGACAGCGCGGTGCTCAGGGTGCCGAGCGTGCCCGTCAAAGAGATCGTGGGGAAGAACGCCGCGCGCGCCGCGCCGATGTTGGCGTTCTCGGCGATGAGCAGGTGCTCGGCCTGCAGCACGTCCGGACGGCGCAGAAGCACTTCGGACGATACGTCGCCGGGCAGCGCGTCGCGCGTCGTCGGCTCCTTGCCGAAGGCGTTGGGCAGCTGTTCGGCCGGGACCGTGGTGCCGACCAGCAGGTTGAGCGCGTTCTGGTCGCGCGCCACGCTCGTCTCCAGCGCGGCGATGTCGTTGACCGCGCCCTGGTAGCTGGTCTCGGCCTGGCGCACTTCCAGTTCCGAGCCGACGCCGACGCGGAATTGCTCGCGCGTCAGGCGCAGGGTTTCCTCGAAAGCCTTCGCCGTCTCGCGTGAGAGGCGCAGCTGCTCGGAGTCCGAGGCCATCGTCAGCCAGGCATTGGCGATCTCGGCGATGAGACTGATGCGCGCGGAACGCTGCGCCTCCTCGCTGGCGAAGTACTGCTCCTGCGCGGCGCGCGACAAGTTGCGCACGCGGCCGAACAGGTCCAGCTCGAAAGCCGAAAGGCCCACGGTCGCCTGGTAGACCTCGATGTCGGAACTACTCGAGCCGGCGCCGCCGCCCATGCTCGCGAGGTTATTGGTGTACGTCGCGGTGCCGGTGGCGTTGACGGTGGGCAGCCGGTCGGCGCGCTGGACGCGGTACTGCGCGCGCGCTTGCTGGACGTTGGCGGCGGCGATGCGCAAGTCGCGGTTGTTGGCGATGCCCGTCTCGATGACCTGCCGCAGGCGGTCGTCGAGGAAGAAGTCCCGCCAGCCGATGCGCGAGACGTCCTGCGCATCGGTGGGTGCGGCCGGGTAGACGCCGCCCTGGGGTAGCGCCACCGGCACCGCGCCGGCCGGCCGCTCGTACTTCGGGGCGAGGTTGCACCCGGCCAGCAGCGTGGTTCCGGCAAGCAGGATGAGGATCGACTTTTTCATGTTCAGCTTTCCTGCGGCTGCACGCGGCCAGCGTGAGGCTCTTCTGCGTCGGGATCGTGCGGCTTGCTGTCGGTCTGTCCGTGCTTGAACAGGCGGGCGACGATCACGAAGAACATCGGCACGAAGAAGATTGCGAAGATCGTGGCAGAGAGCATGCCGCCCACCACCGCGCGGCCGATCGCGTTCTGGCCGCCCGCGCCCGCGCCGGTCGAGACCGCCAGTGGCAGCACGCCGAACACGAAGGCGAGCGAGGTCATCAGGATCGGGCGGAGACGCAGCCGGGCCGCCTCCATCGCCGCGTCGAAGGCGTTCATCCCCGACTGTACCCGCTCCTCGGCGAATTCGACGATCAGGATCGCGTTCTTGGCCGAGACGCCGATCGTGGTGATCAGGCTGACTTGCAGGTAGATGTCGTTGTTGAGGCCCGTCAGCATCGCGGCGAGGACCGCGCCGATCACGCCGAGCGGCACGACCAGCATGACCGCGATCGGCACCGACCAGCTCTCATAGAGCGCCGCGAGGCACAGAAAGACGATGACCAGCGACAGGGCATAGACCATTGGTGCCTGGCCGCCGCTCAGGCGTTCCTCGTAAGACAGGCCGGTCCATTCCAGGCCAGTGCCCGGCGGCAGCTTGCCGTGCATCTCGGTGATGGCGTTCATCGCGTCGCCAGTGCTCAGGCCTTGGCCCGGCGCACCCTGCAGCTGCATGGCGGGCTTGCCGTTGTAGCGGCTCAGGATGACGGGCGCGGTCTTCCACGACAGGGTGGAGAAGGCCCTGAACGGCGCCATCTCGCCGCTCGTGCCGCGCACGTAGAGATTCTCGATGCCTTCGGGTGAGGAGCGATAGGCCTCGTCTGCCTGGATGTACACGCGCTTGGTGCGGCCGCGGTCGAGGAAATCGTTGACGTAGGCGCTGCCCCAGGCGCTGGAAATCTCGCTGTTGATCGCGCCCAGGTCGAGGCCGAGGGCGCCGGCCTTGTCCTGATCGATGTCCACCGCGAGCTGCGGAGCGTCGTCGAGAGTGACCGGGCGGACCTGCGCGACGCGCTTGTCGCCCGCCGCCATGCCCAGGAGCTGGTTGCGCGCGCCGAGCAGCTTTTCGTGCCCCATGTTGGTGTTGTCCACCAGCCACAAGTCGAAGCCGGTCGCATTGCCGAGTTCCCGCACTGCGGGCGGCATGAGGGCGAAGATCGTGGCGTCGCGATACTTGGAGAACACGCCCATTGCGCGACCCACGAGGGCCTGGGCCTTGTTCTCGGAGCTGCTGCGGTCCTTCCAGTCCTTGAGCTTGATGAAGGCCAGGCCGGCGTTCTGGCCCTGGCCGTTGAAGGAGAAGCCGCTGACCGTGAAGACCGAATCGACGGCTGCCTTCTCGTCTTTGAGGAAGTGGTCGCGCACCACGTCCAGCGCCTTTTGCGTGCGCGGCAAGGTGCCGCCCGGAGGAGCCTGGACCAACGCGAACATTGTACCCTGGTCTTCCTCGGGGAGGAAGCCGCCGGGCAGACGCATGAAGATCAGACCCATGGCCGCCACGATCATCAGATAGACGAAGCCCGAGCGCTTCCAACTGTTGGCGGTGCGACGCACGCCGCCCTCGTACTTGCGGGTACCACGATCGAACTTGTCGTTGAACCAGCGGAAGAAGCGGGCGAGCGGGCCGTCCCCTTCGCTCTTGCCGGGATCGTGGGGCTTGAGGATCGTGGCGCACAGCGCCGGGGTGAGGATCAGCGCGACCAGTACCGAAAGCGCCATCGACGAGACGATGGTGATCGAGAACTGGCGATAGATGACGCCGGTCGATCCGCCGAAGAAGGCCATCGGCAGGAACACGGCCGACAGCACCATGCCGATACCGATCAGTGCGCCGCTGATCTCGTCCATCGATTTTCGCGCCGCTTCCTTTGGCGACAGATGTTCTTCCTGGATCAGGCGTTCGACATTTTCGACGACCACGATCGCGTCATCGACGAGCAAGCCGATCGCCAGGACCATGCCGAACAGGGTCAGCGTGTTGATCGAGTACCCCAGCATCGACATCATGCCGAAGGTGCCGAGCAGCACGACCGGGACCGCGATGGTGGGAATGATCGTGGCGCGCCAGTTCTGCAGGAACAGGAACATGACGAGGAACACGAGCACGACCGCCTCGACCAGCGTGTGGATCACCTGCTCGACCGAAAGGCGGACGAACGGGGTCGTGTCGTAAGGGAAGGCGACCTTGACGTCCGAGGGGAAGCCCGTGGCGATTTTCTGCACTTCGGCTTTCACCGCGTCCACGGTGTCAAGCGCGTTGGCGCCTGATGCCAGCTTCACGCCGAAGCCCGATGCGGGCTTGCCGTTATACTGCGTATCGAAGCCGTAGATTTCGGCGCCGAGTTCCACCCGAGCCACGTCGCGCAGGCGCACGACGGCCCCGCCTTCGGTGGTGCGCAGGCGGATGTTGCCGAACTGCTCAGGCGTCTGCAGGCGCGACTGGACCGAGACGGTTGCGTTGAGCTGCTGTTCCTTGGACGCCGGCAACTGACCGATCTGACCGGCTGAAACCTGCGCGTTCTGCGCGGAGACGGCAGTGCTGACGTCGGCGATGGTGAGATTGTAGCTGCGCAGCTTGAGCGGATCGACCCAGATACGCATCGAGTACTGGGTGCCGAATATCTGTAGTTCGCCCACGCCGTTGATGCGACTGACCGGATCCTGGATCTGGCTGACGATGTAGTCCGAAAGGTCGTTGGCGGTGTGAGTGCCGTCCTCGGAATAGATCGCGGTGATGAGCAGGAAGCTGGCCGCCGACTTGGCGACGGTCACGCCCTGGCGCTGGACTTCCTGCGGGAGCAGGGCGGTCGCGGCCTGGAGCTTGTTCTGGACCTGGACCTGGGCGATGTCGGGATCGGTGCCCTGCTCGAAGGTAAGGGTGATCGTCACGCGCCCGGCAGACGAGGACTGCGCCGAGAAGTAGCGCAGGTTGTCGATGCCCTTGAGCTGCTGCTCGATGATCTGCGTGGTCGTGCGTTCGAGCGTCTCGGCGTCGGCGCCCGGATAAGTGGCGCTGATGGTGACGGTCGGTGGCGCGATCTCGGGGAACTGCGAGATCGGCAGGCTGCGGATGGCAATCGCGCCGGCCATCATCAGGACGATGGCGATGACCCATGCGAAGATGGGCCTGTCGATGAAATAGCGGGACATGGTCGGTTACTGCCCCCGCTGCGCAGGTCGCTGACCGGATTGGTCACTTCCCTGCTGGGCCGGCACCGCCTTGACTGCGATGCCGGGCCGCAACATTTGCGCACCATCCACGATTATCTTCTCCCCCGGCTTCAGCCCGCTGGTGACGAGCCAGCTGGTTCCGATCGTGCGCGGCGCGGTGATCTTGCGCATCTCCACCTTGTTTTCCGGACCGACGATGAGGACGGTAGGATTGCCCTTCTCGTCACGCGACACGGCGACCTGGGGCACGAGCAAACCGTTGCTCTTCGTGCCATCGACCAATTCGGCCCGTACGTACATTCCCGGAAGAAGCAGACCGCGCGGATTAGGGAACTGAGCGCGGATGATCTGGCTGCCAGTTGTGGGATCGACGGTGACGTCAGTGAACTTGAGCACGCCCTTTTCCGGATAAGTGCTGCCGTCCTCCAGCTTGAGCTTCACCTGCGCCGCGCCACTACCGCGCGATATGTCACCGGAAAGCAATTGCTGGCGCAGGCGCAGCACATCGGCGCTCGACTGCTGGATGTCCACGAAGATCGGATCCAACCGCTGGATCGTGGTGAGCGGGTCGGTTTGCGAAGCGGAGACGAGCGCGCCGATGGTGTATGTCGAGCGACCGATGCGGCCGGAGATCGGTGCGCGGATCGTGGTGCGCGCCAGGTCGATTTGCGCCGAGCGCAGCATCGCCTGCTGCGCTGACACGTCAGCCTCGGCCTGCTGCGCGCTGGTGACTGCGTTCTCCGCCTCCTGGCGCGAGATCGCGTTTATCTTGACCAGATCATTGTAGCGGCGGGCCAGAGCGGCTGTGGATGCGATTGAGGATCTGGCCCGCACGAGTGCGGCGCGCGCGTTCGCGACCTGTGCCTCGTAGGGAGCGGGATCGATCTGGTAAAGTGCCTGTCCCGCGCGCACCTGATCGCCTTCGGTGAACAGACGCTTGAGAATCAGGCCGTTGACCTGCGGGCGCACGTCGGAAGCTTCGAAAGCGCTGGTTCTCCCCGGAAGCTCGCTGCTGAGCGTCACGGTCTGCTCGCGGACGGTAACCACCCCCACCTCCGGCGGGCCGGCGACCCCCTGCTGCCCTCCTCCACCGCATGCAGTAATAAGTAGCGCGATGAATGGAGTGCATTTTTTCATAGAGCTTGCCCGTTGACCAAGTTATCACGAGAGCGAATGATCACTCACGATCAGCGGCTCTTTATTGCGCCGCCGCATCGAATGCAAGCTAGGGAGGTATGGTGGCAAAAAACAATTCGGTCGCAAGAGTGCGGGGACCCCGCTCTGCGGCGCGGCGGCAGCATATATTGGCCACGACCCGCGATCTCTTCGTCAAACGCGGATTCCATCAGACCGGGATGGCCCAAATCGCCAGTTCATCCGGCATCGCGGTGGGGCAGATCTATCGGGACTTTGCCAACAAGGAGGCGATCATTGCCGCCATCTGCGAAGCCGACCTTGCTGAATGGCTCGAGGAAGAGACGCTGGAGACGGCGGTCGCGGTGGGGGATCGCGAAGGTATCCTCGCCTGGATCGAGCGAATCGCCATCGATGAGCCATCGCATGAAAATCGCCGCATGATGTGCGAATTCGTGGCCACAGTGGGGTGTAACCCGATCATCGCCGAGATCAATCGCAAGGCGGATGTCCGGCTGCGCACCAGCCTGGGAGCGGCGCTGGCCTCTTTGGCGCCGGGCGCATCTCCACAGGACAGATCAACGGTGGTGGACTTCATCATCACCATGTCCTGGGGAATGGTAGCGGGGGCCGAGCTGTTTCCTTACCGAGACCACAAAATCTTGCGCCACTACATGGCGTCGCTGTTCCGCCGGGAACTCGCCGCAATGTGCAATTGAGGACCTGCTCAGTGCGCGCGGACCAAGGCTGGCGCAGCTCGATTGGCATTTTGGTGAGCTGAAGGTCCCCGGGCACTGGACAATTGTTCAGCATCATATCATCTTCTCATTACAGGCCGAGGAATACGGTCGCTCCAGAGGATACCGGAAAGATGATGAACAACGATAATGTGGCCCCCGGCGACAAGGCAATGATCCTGTTGCAAAGCCTGATCTGCTATTTGCGAGAAAAGAACGTCCTGTCGCGCGCCGACATCGAGGAACTGCGAAATCGCGTGGAGGCCCGGATGGCTACACCGGACAGCGGTCTGTCCTGCGCCACCGCGCTGGTCGCCGCCGCCGTGAACGAGATGCGGGAACTGGATGACTATTGCGGCAAGAAGTATGGTGGCAAGCACCGGCGTCAGGTGAACTGAGGCGTCCATCGCTGCATCGCAGGATTGTTTTAAAGCTCTCTCCTATGGGCCACGTCTCGACCCGCACGGCGGGGAAACGCGATCAGCAGCGCGGCGCTCTGCCGGGTGCGGGTATAGGTGACGTGATACTGCGGGGTCGGCTTCGGGCAAGCTCGCGGTAACCTGGCGCGTCTGTTCGTGGCCTCGATCGTCGCCAGATCGTGACAGGGCATGCCGGCATTGCCGGTGCTTTCGCCGTGGCGGATGAATATGGCCTTCATGGCTTCCCCTTCATTGCTGGCGAGCGCTATCCAAGCGATATACAAAAGATAGCCAAACAGTAGCGCTTCGCTTGCTTTTCTTGTGTTCGCCAGGAAGCGGCAGGCTATTCGAACAGTTCCGAATGCGTGCCGGCGCGCACGAAGTTCACCAGATTTCCCTCGATCGTGTAGATGAGCAGGAAGTCGCCGCCGATATGGCACTCGCGATGATCGCTCCAATCGCCTTTGAGGGCGTGGTCCAGCCATTCCGGGCCAAGCGGCGCGTCGTTGGCGATGAGGAGCATCATCGCTTCCTTGAGCTGCTTCATGTTGTAGCGCCCGCTGCGCGACAACCGCTCCCAATCCTTCGCGAACCGCTTTTCATAAGACGCCTCTCGGGGGAGCGAGGCGCGCTTACTGCTGGCGGGCTTCTTGGTCGAGGGCATCAAAGACTTCCTGAGGATCGGTGAAACGGGCGCGGCGGGCCTTCATCGTGGCGCGAGAGGCTTCGATGGCTGCCCGTGTTTCGGCGTTCGGCACTTTCAGCTCGAACGGCAAGGCATGATCCTTCGCGACCCGGGTGAGCGTCATGCGGACCACATCGGATACGGTCAGCCCCAGTTCGGCCAGGACGGCGGCGGCTTCATCCTTCAATGTTTCGTCGATGCGCGCACGCACGAAAGCGGTAGCGGCCATAAGAACCTCCTGTGATCCGTGTTCGATGTAGCTCAACTGAGCTACAATTACAACCATTGTGCGCCTGCCGCTTGCGCGGCACCGTGGCTCTAGTCGCTGCGCTCCCCAAGCCCGCACGCGGTCTTGGCCATTCGGTGACGATCCACATGGCGGGCGAGATCGCGTGCGCGGATCTCGGGGACAAGGTGCCGGCGCTGGCCGGCATGTCGTTTGTTCAGTGGGGAGAGGACGTTCCGCCCCCCCTCTCCCCAGCAACGGGAATAGACGGGCCGTGGCTCGCTCGGCTGGGCCTCGCTGCGCCCGCTCCACCCCGTCGATTCCCGCTGCCCCCCTCTCTCGCCGGCGTTCTTGGGCGTCCGTGTTCCGGCCGATGGCATGGCCATCGCCGGACAGGCGATCTGAAGGGAATAGAGACGATGACCCACGACAACCGGGAAAGCTGGCTCAATCGGGTGGCGGCGGGCATGGCCCCGCTCTTTGAGGCGCTGGAAGCTCCCCTGCCCGACCGGGTGCGCGTGGCGATCGGCTTCACCAGCGCGGGAGCCAAGGGCAAGGCGATCGGCGAGTGCTGGGATAACCGGCTGAGCGCGGACGGCCATTTTGAAATCTTCATCCGTCCGGACCTTGCCCATGCGCCCGACGCCATGCCGGCACAGATCGCGGCCATCCTCGCGCATGAACTGGTCCATGCCGCTGTCGGCATCCCGGCAGGGCATGGGAAGGCGTTTAAACGGGTCGCGCTTGGGCTGGGGTTGGTCGGGCCGATGCGTGCCACCACGCCCGGCGATGCCTTCCTTGCCGCCATCGTGCCGATCCTCGATGTTGCTGGCCCCCTCCCCCATGCCCGTCTCGATACGGACGGCGAGTCCACCGCGCCGAAGAAGCAGAAACCCCGGATGCTCAAATGCGAGTGCGTGACGTGCGGCTATACCGTCAGGACCGCGCGCAAATGGCTGGAAGAGGCTGGAGCGCCGCTTTGCCCGATCGAGGACCATGGGGCCATGCGGCACGATCCGCTTGACGAGGATGACGATCCAGCGCCGGAGAGTGAGCGGCCTTAGAAATGTATATCACTGTGATGGACAGATCATGCTGGTTCGATTAACGATAGCAGGCAGAGTGAGGGCACTATGATATTGGTAGTCGGGAACACAAAGGGCGGCGTTGGCAAGACCACGCTCGCGGTCAACCTCGCGGTGGCCCGCGCGCTTGCCGGCCGCGACCTGTTGCTGGTGGACGGCGACGAGCAGGGAACCGCCCTCACCTTCACCCAGCTTCGCACCGAAGGTCTTGGCGAAGCCGGTTATACCGCCGTCGCCCTTACCGGCGCTGCGCTGCGCAGCCAGGTCCGCCAGCTCGCGCCCAAATATGACGATATTATCATCGACGTGGGTGGGCGCGACACCGGCTCGCTGCGCGCCGCGCTCACCGTGGCCGACACGTTGCTGGTGCCGGTGCAGCCACGCAGCTTCGATGTATGGGCGCTCGATCAGGTCGCGACGCTGGTGGCCGAGGCGCGCGAGATCAACGAGGGGCTGCGCGCCGTTGCGATCCTCAATGGCGCGGACCCGCAGGGCGGCGACAATGAGGCGGCATTGCAGATGATCGGCGACATCGAGGGGATCGAGGTGCTGCCCACATCGATCGTGCGCCGCAAGGCGTTCCCGAACGCGGCGGCCGAGGGCAGGGGGGTGCTGGAGCAATCCCCGCGCGACGCCAAGGCAGTCGATGAGCTGACCGCGCTGATAGGTGCGGTGTTTGTATAGCATGATGATAGCGGAGTGAAGTGCGATGGCTATCGCTCGTAAACCGAACAGCAATCCGAAGCCGCCCATTGATGACGATGCGGCGGACGCCTTCATTGCCGGGGCCGCGAAGCCGGCGACGCCGCCGATCGCAGCGGCGGACGAGGATGGGCCGCGCAAGGCGCCGGTCATGCTGCGCTTCGACCGCGCCTTGCTGGCGAAGGTCGATAGCGCCGCGAAGCGGCGCGGCATCAGCCGCAGCGCATGGATTCAGTTCACCGTCAGCCGTGCGCTCGACGCCGGCGAAGGGTGAAGCGCAGCGGATCGTAGCACGGCGCGCCAAAGGTGAGTTTTGGGGTAGGGGCTCACCGTTCGGCGGCGGGCAGGTTGAAATCCACCAGTACCGGCATTTCGGGGATGCCGCCACGCATCTTCGCCCGTCGCACGATACTGTGCTGATCGATCAGGTTTTGCGCGTCGCGGCGGCCGCTCGATGTTTTGGACATCCACAGCATCGCGACCTTTTCGACCTTGCGGCCCTTCTTGATCGGCGTGAAATCGACATAGAAGGGGCAGAGCTTGTTGATTTCCTCCTGGGCGACCTTGAGGCAATATTTGTTGAGATCGGCGAAGCGTTCGAGCTTGCCTTCGGGCACGTTGAGCAGCCCGCGCAGCTCCGCGATCGTGAATTCTTCGCTTTGCTTGTATTCGAGGCCGATCCGGCGCTCGATCATCTCATAGAGGCACAGCGCGTATTTCGACTCGAAACAATACATCACTTGCGTCTTGAGGCGTGCATAGACCTCGCTGTTGCGCAGTATCTCGATCAGCTCCTCGGGGATACGATAGTGCAGGAAGCCGTCTTTTTCGAGGCTTTCGTCGCTGGGGCCGAGGAGCTGGACGCGGCGCTTGTAGCTCTTGCCGGCCTTGCGGATGGTGACGATCGCGATGGTGCCCATCAGGCGCAGCAGCGAGCTTTCGATGCGCTCATTGCCCTGGTGCGTGCCCTTGAGCGCCGTCTTGGCGATGCGATGGATGACCGGCTCGCCGATGCGCTCCCAAGCGTTGGCGATCAACAGATTGTAGATTCGGCGATCGGCGAGGGTGAGGGGGGTCAACTCGACAATATCGACCAGTTCGCCGGGTTTGACGATTTCCCCATAATTGGCCGGATCGAACGGATTTCCGCGCCCTTTTTGCGCGAGGGTGCGGGCCGGGGTATCGACCAGGGCAAGCTGTGCCTTCGCGCCGTTCAAAGGTGAGGTTGCGTGGGACATGCACTCACCTTAGCAGCAATGGTGAGCCAGGCAATTCCTAAAACTCGCCGTTCGCTGAACGGTGAGGAGATACCCCAAAACTCACCGTCGATCAGGCGGCTACCCGAAAGCTCACCGGACTCGACCCCAACACTCACTTTTACCGGCCCCAAAACTCACCAAAGGCCACCCCAAAACTCACGCGACTCGACCCCAACACTCACTTTTCACGGGCACTTTCTTAGGTTTTCTGCGGGTTTGCAGACCCCTGAATCTTGAATCTAAGAAGAATTATTGAATCAGAAGGCGAACGGTGAGTTTTGGGGTAGCCTTGCCTGTGGGTAACTTGGCGCTCAACGCACCCACAGCTCCGGAAAAGAAGAAAAGCGCCGCCTCTTGGGGCTTCGCCCCGCCGGCTCGCGGCCTACGGCCGCCCCGGATCGCTAAAGCGATCCTCGCACCCGGCATCCCCATGATGAGCCGGCTTCGCCGACACGCTATTTGTTTTTTGATTGATGACTGTTCAAACGCTGCTCCCTTCGCCCAATCATAGCGCCCAACGGAAACGTCGCAGATTGGCTTTCCAGAAAAGCCAGGCGGATAGGAGGCGATCCAATCGAGAGGACAGGGGAGGCCGAAACGTCGCTATAGGGACGATTTCCGGGCCGCTCAGCCTTGTTACGGACTTCTGGGAGGGGTTTGAAGGGTCAAGCTCCAAGCAGCGCTTCACGGCCTCCCTGGGCGACAAACTTCGCGGGTGAATATCCTCGTGGTATCACCCGCCGCGTCAATGCCTGGGCGTCGATCGCCAACGGTGAGTCCATACCCCAAAACTCACCTTTCATGCGCCAGACGCCGATTTTCCGCGCTTGGGCGCGATTCTCCCAGCGAGGGATATGCCTTCATGCTATAGCGATACGCAATCGTACTGCTATACATACGATAGCATTGTGATTGTAATTTGGCAGAGAGCGACCATCTTTCTAGGTTTGAAGCCAGAGATGGAGCGTCATCGCCAGATCAAAACTGGCCCACACCGCCGCAACGGTGAGGCCGCCCAGCAGCCAGGCCGTGGCGTGCAGACCTATCCGATCGTCCAGAAAGCGGCGAGCGGACCCAGCGCCGGCACATAAGAGGGTGGAGAAAAGCGCGATGATCGGCATCGCCGACAGGATTCCCCGCCCTATGACGGCAGCGTCGTTGTCATGACATCCGGGACCAGGATCGCAGTCACCGATCACGCTGCCGATGAAGATCACGAAGCTCATCGAAAGCCCGAGCACGACGGCGTAAAGCGCGCCGAACTTCATGCCGCGCCGGAAAATCCCAGCGCCCATCGCGGTCACATTCATCATTTCCAGCAGGGCGCAAGCGTCTGTTCGACGCGCTGTGCCCATGCCGCAAGTGGCGTGCCGACATTTGCCTCCATTTTGAACTTGCCCACATGGCTATCCTGGAATCTTCCGGGGCCTTCGAGCGCATATGATGTGCCGTCCATCGTGAGCAGAATATCTCCGTCCTGAAAGCCAGGAGGATCAGGTTGCAGGGGTTCGATCCGCTTCATCTCGCCGATCACGGCGCGCATGGCGGGACAGCTATTGCTGTCGGCCCGCTGCACGATCCCATTTTGCTCGCGGCGCATCCAGTAATCGAGCTTGCGCGTATCGGGGTTGAGCCACGTCGTACCGAACTCGATACGGGTCTGCTGCTGCCATGACGGCTTGATCGTCAACGTCGCCCAGGGCGGAGAAGTCGGTGCCGATGCGAGGGCCGCGCTTGCGGCGAGAAACAGGGCTGTGCCCGTCATTGCCATGAGGGGGGCATAAAAAAGCTGGGGGTGACGGTGCTGATCCGGTAGCTTTAGGAGCATGTCGAAACCGGCTCCGCTTGTCGCTTACCGTCTGAAGGTCGGCCTCCGGGATATATCGCCGATGATTTGGCGACGCTTGCTGGTTCGCAGCGATCTGACGCTTTTTGGTCTGCACCGGGTAATCCAGATCGCGTTTGGTTGGGAAGATTATCATCTCCATGCTTTCAAGGTGCATGGGCGCCGTTTCGGCACGCAAAGGACGGGTGAGCGTCACCACCTTGTCGAGGACGGGAAAATTCTGAGGGAACTGACACTTGCCGACCTGTCGCTGCGAGTGCGGCAACGCATGATGTACGAATACGACTTCGGCGATTTCTGGGAGCACGAGATCCGCGTCGAAGCGCGTGAACAACCGAGCGCAGACAAGCCCTGGCCGGTCTGCACCGATGGTGCTCGCGCCGGTCCGCCTGAGGATATCGGCGGACCGGGTGGATATGAGCGATTGCTCGAACGTCTCGATGAATTGCGCTTCGATCAGGGAAATGGCCTGGATGACTTTCTGGATGAAAACGATACCAGCGACGGCGAGGAAGATGACGGCGAAGAGTGGACGCCAGCTGACCGCGCCGGGTTCGACGGTCCAGATGATCCGCTGCTGCGCTACGATCCAGATTCCATCGATCGCCGCGCCATCAATCTCGCGTTGAAGGCTGAGTTTGTCGGCAAGGACCGGCCAATGTCTGTGGACTGATGCTCAGGCAAGCTCGGCTTGAGCGCGTCTGTCATCGCGTACCCGCATGATCGTCTGCCGGCTTGTCGAGAACGCCTTGCTGAGCGCGGACACGGTTTCGCCGCTTTCAAGGCGGCGCTCGACCTCGGCGCGCTCGTCTGTTGTAAGGCTCGCAGGCCGTCCGATGGCCTTGCCCTCCGCCCGCGCGCGGCGTAGCCCGGCCTGGGTGCGTTCGATCAGCAGGTCGCGCTCGAATTCGGCGACCGCGTTGATAACGCCCATCGTGAGCTTGCCTGTCGACGAGGTGAGATCGACGCCGCCCAGCGCCAGGCAGTGGACGCGAACGCCCATGCGATCGAGATCGGCGACGGTGCTCGCCACATCCATCGCGTTGCGGCCGAGCCGGTCGAGCTTGGTGACGACGAGGACGTCGCCATCCTCTAGCCGGTCAAGCAACCGGGCAAAACCCTTGCGTTCTTTCGCCGCAACCGACCCGGAGATGGTTTCGGCGACGATCCGCCGCGGCTGCGCTGCAAAGCCAGCGGCCTCAATCTCGTGCAACTGGTTGTCGGTCGTCTGGTCGACGGTCGAAACGCGCAGATAGGCAAAGGTGCGTGACATGGATCCGGCCTCGATTGTCCGGAAGGGGTGTCCAGTAAAATTGGTGTGTCCGCAAGATGGTAAGGCTATTTTATGGACAGGGTTAGCTGTAGGTGACCGTAACCGGTCGGTTTCGGACGGCGGCACCGATGTGCCGGCCAATGAGTTCCCTTCTTCATGGAGGAATGAGCTCATGCGCTTCACCATCACCCTCACCGCAGCAACGGACGACAGGCCAACCAGCGGCATATCCATCGCCGTCATCGAACGCGACGACGACACGCTTACGATCGATGATCTCGGTCTCAGGATCGCGGAGAGCAAGCGACTGCTGGCCGCGCTGCAGCTCGCTGTGGTTCAGACCCAGGCGCTCGACTGGTGTCGCCGCCAGCGCGCTTGTCCGTGCTGCGGATCAGCAAGGCAAATCAAGGATCATCGTTCGATCATGGTGCGCACGCCGTTCGGAAAGATCGCCGTGCCAAGTACCAGGTTCCGGCGATGTACATGTAAACCCACAGCGGGTATCGCGGCGCCGATCGTGGCGGCGCTGCCCGAACGCGTCACGCCGGACCTTCTCGAGCTAGAGGCGCGCTGGGCTTCGCTCGCGTCCTACGGCATCACCGCGGAACGCCTTGCCGACGTCCTTCCGATCGGTGACGCGATCAACGCGACGACGATCCGGCAGGACACCCTACGCGTCGCGGAGCGTTTGGAAGCCGAGCTTGGCACCGAGCGACGCTGTTTCATCGAAGGCTGCGAGGCGGACTGGACCGATGGTCCGCTGCCAGGACCGCCTGTCACTGTCGGGATCGATGGAGGCTATGTACGATCATGGTACGATCGGCCGAACAATTTCGAGGTGATCGTGGGTAAGTCCGTCGTCGATCCGGGCGAGGATGGCGAAATTAGCGAGCCAACGCGCCGGTTCGGCTTCGTGGTCGGACATGACGACAGGCCGCGTCGTCGCCTTCATGAATTGCTGCTGGAGCAAGGCGTCGGGATGGACCGTGAGATCACCTTCATGTCCGATGGTGGCAGGAACGTCCGCAATCTTCAATGGGACATGCGGCCGAACGCCGAGCATGTCCTCGACTATTTCCACATCGCCATGCGGGTGACGGTCATGCAGCAGATCGCGCGCGGATTGCCGCCCCCATCCGAGACGGATAAAGACGTGGCCGTCGCCACTCTCGAGCGAGTTCGGCACTTCCTCTGGCACGGCAACTGGCGCCGTGCTCTCGACCTAATCGGCGACGTCGAGACCAGAATGCTTGGTGCGACAGATCCGGATGTCACCGACGAGCCGATGAGCCACCCACAGGTCTCGCCGCAAGCTCGCAATCTCCTCAAGCATTTGCGGGAGTTCGAAAGCTATATCAGCGCCAATGCCAGCATGATCCCGAACTATGGCGAGCGACGACGATATGGCGAAGCAGTCTCGACCGCCTTCGTGGAATCGACCGTCAACCAGGTCGTCGCAAAGCGCTTCGCAAAGAAGCAACAGATGCAGTGGACGCCCAGAGGGGTGCATCTGCTTGTGCAACTCCGCGTCCGTACCCTTGATGGCACGTTGGCCAATGACTTTCAGAGGTGGAGGGACGAACGGAAGGCGGCATGACCCCCAACTTTCTCATGCTCCCCATGAGGACGATGCCGCTCCTCTCAACCCCGTATCTCATCACCATATTTCCCCTCTCATAGTCGGGTTTATGCCCTGTCGAACCGTCCCGCGAATTCGCGATCGGCATAGTAGCGCAGTTTGGTCGCAACGATCGGGCGCTGCCCGGCGAGAAACAGGAGTTGGAGATCCTCGCGCATCGTGCGGACCTCATCAGGGGTGAGCAGGGGGCGGCCGACATGCTGCGATCCGAAGGATATGCCGGTTTCCTCGGCGTCTATGGCGCGGCTCATCGTCTCGAACACAACCGTTTCCTGGCCGAGCAGATCGGAGACCAGCCTGGCGCTGTCGTGATCGTTGACCCCGAATATCTGCAACACGCCGGCGTTGGACAGGAAGGTGCCGGCGCGGCGCTCGTAGAGCGCGCGGAGCTGGTGCACATCCTGCAGGATCGGCCAGAGCTGGATGCCATAGCCGGCCATCAGGCCCATAGCGCGCTCGACGGGTTCGAGGCGGCCAAGCGCGGCGAACTCATCGAGCAGGAACAGCACGGGGCTTATCGCAGACGCCGGCGCGCGGGCCAGCTCGGTGAGCGATTGGGCGAGCATCAGGCGCAGCCAGCGGGCATAGGTGGCGAGCCGGTCGGGCGGCAGCACCAGGTAGACCGTCGTCGCCTGCGCCTTCACATCGGCGAAGGTAAAATCCGAATGACCCAGCACCGCCGTCATGCGCGGGCTATCGAGAAAATGGGTATGGCGCTGCGCGGATGACAGCACGCCGGCGGCTTCACGATCGGATTTGCCGAGATGACGGTTGGCGGCGCGCGCGGCGAGGCCGCCCTGCGCCTGCATCGCTTCGAGCTGGGCGGTGAAGGCGGCAGGGGCAAGGGTGAGACGGTCGCGCAAGGTGGCGAGATTCCGCGTCGAAGCCGGCTCGCTGGTGACAATCGACAGGATGAGGCCCGAGATCAGCGCCCTGGCTTCGTCGTTCCAATGTGCGTCGCCGGCCTCGCCGGGAGCATCATAGACCAGTGCGTCGGCGAGCGTCATGCAGTCGTCGGCAAGATCGAGGCCGGTGGGGTCTATGCGATCGAGCGGATTGAACGCGGCGGAGGGCAGGCCGGTGACGCCGAACGGATCGAGGACATGAACCGCGCCAAAGCGGCCGCGCTGGCGGGCGGTGATGCGGGCGTTCTCGCCCTTGGGGTCGATGCAGACGACCGGGCCGGCATAGGTCGAGCAGGTTGGGAATGATCGTTCCCACACCCTTGCCGGTGCGTGTCGGCGCGATCGTGAGCAGATGGGCGGGACCGGCATAGCGCAGCAGCCTGCCCGATTTTCGGTCGCGGCCGATCAGCAGGCCCTCATTTTGGGCGAGAGGACGAGCCTCACGATCGGTGGCGAAGCGGGCCGAGCCGTGGGTGTCGTCAGCGGTGGGACCGTCATATTTCAGGATCAGGGGCTGGAAGAGGGCGCGCAAGCCGATGAGGACGACGGCGAGCATCATCAGCATCATGCCGATCTGGTAGAGGTTGGAATCGCGCGGCAGGCCGAACAGCGAATGCAGGACGAACTGTCCGCCACCCAGCAGCACGACGGCGGTGATGAGGAACAGGATGAGGACGCCGAACAGATGGCGGATGAGTGCGATCGGGCTGAGCGTCAGCGCCGTGATCGCCCAGATCGGATTCTGGCGCGATATGCGGGCGAGGTTGCGGATCGCCCGGCCAAGCTGGCGCAGCCACTCCATCGTCAGGATGCCCCTTTGCCGTCGTCAGCGCGCCTTGCGGCTTCGAGTTCATCGAAACTGGTGAAATATTCCTGCACCGGCGGGCCGGCGGGGGGCAGGGTGTCGGCGTGGTCCCGCACGGCGGCGATATAGTCGCTCATGGACAGTTCCCCGGAAACGAAACGGACGTTCAGCGCCTCCATGTCCCGGGAGAGGGAGCCGCCTGACAGCTCGGTACTGATCCGCGCGAAATCGATTGCTCGTTGGCGCTGGGCGCGTTCTTCATCCGGGATGGGGTGGTCATTCATCGGTTGAGTCTCCCTTGTCGGGCACGGAGATATGGATGATGCCTGGCGCGGCGGCGATGGCGTCCACCAGGCTGTCGACGGTTTCCATGCGGTGGCTGGGCCAGTCGCGCGAGACGGTGACATAGCCGGCGTCGGTCTGGACATTGATGGTCGCGGTGGCGGGCAGCAGGTCGAGCAGGGTGGCGAGCTTGTCCTGAATGTCGGGGGTGATGCGATCAATCCCCGGCCCCACCATCAGAAGCTGCCAGGAAAGGCGTGAGGTGTCAGCCATCTTGTTCTCCCATCCGTGCGCGGACGAAGCGCGCCCGTTCCGAAACCGGAGCGAGGGGGAGCTTCACCAGTTCGTAGCCGAGGCTGGCATAGACCGTGACCATTGCCTCATAGGTCGCCTGCGCCTCTGCCCAATCCTGTTTCCGCTCCGCGTCCTGCCCAAATATCTCGCGCCAGGGCGGAGCGATGAAGACGCGGCGCTGATAGCGAAACAGGTCCGCTGCCTGGCTGACATGGGCCGACACCGGGAGGCTGCACAGATGCAGATAGCCAATGACATCGGGGACGCCGCGATCGAAGATGACTGGCCCCGCGCGATCATGGGCCTCATGCCAGGACCGCAATTCCCATCCCAGCATCAATTCCGCATAGGCGGCGTGATTAGCCCAGGGGAGGGCGGCGCCGCCAATCGCGACCTGATCGCGAATGATGGCGCGACCGGCCTCTGGCATGTGGTGGACGCCTTGCGCCGCCAGTGCTTCGATCAGGGAGGTTTTGCCCGAGCCGGGACCGCCGGTGATGATATGGAAATCGGGCCGATCAACCATCGTCCGGTTGCTCCTCGCCGGCTTCCGCTTCCGCGTCGAACGCACGCTTGCCGCGCCGCTTCCACAGCGCCAGCACGTCGCCGGTATTTTCGTCCCGGGCTTTCGCCGCCAGTTCGAGCATCGCGCCGTAGAGGGTGGCGCGATCGTCGTCGGCGAGATCGACGAGGCCGGCTTTCTGGACGAGGCCGCCCAGCTCGATCAGGTGGCGGGTGCGTTCGCGTCGTTGCACGACCCATCCTCTCGTATCGGTGCGGCGCTGTGCGGCCTCAGCCCTGCGCACCGCCTGCTGAAGTTTCGCCTGCGCCACCGTCGTTGCCTGCATTGCCCTTGCCAGACTTGCGCCCGCGCCGCTGAAAGAAGGCCGCGCCATCAGAGCGCCACGCCTCCCGATTGTCCGCGACCTGCGCCTCGCCGATGACATGCAGCAGCGCACCGGCCAGCACTTCGGCGTCGAGCGCGTCGGCTCCGGTGGCCATCACGAGTTCACCGAGCTGCTGGACCTTCTTCGCCTTCAGCGCCCTGGCCTTGTCGCCGAGCGCTTTTAGCTCCGCATCATAGTCGCGTACCTTACGCATGGGAGATCGCTCCGACAGTGAGGATGAGGGCGACGGGAAAGAGGGCGGCGAACAGGACCGTGCCGATCATCCACCACCCCGCGCGAGGGTGGGCCATGTTGAGCGTCCAGCCCAATGCGGGATTGCGCTTGGGCACCCACAGGCGCGGATCGGCCTTGGCGAAATAGCAGCCAAACAGGCCGTCCGACCAATGGGCGGGATCGCGCCAGAGCGCATCGAGTTGCGGACTGTGGTTGGCCGTCATCACGTTCCTTTCCTCGCACGTCGATGAAGCAGGATCGTAGCACAGCGCACACATGAGAAAACGGGCGACACCCGAAAATGCGGCCAAGTCAATCACAGGAACGGCAGAGAGTGTGAGTGCGCGCTTATACGTCGTTGCCGACGTGCGCTTGAGAAGGCAGTATAGCGGCCGTCATGGCGATCTACCATTTCTCGGCCAAGGTCATCAGTCGCGCCAACGGATCAAGTGCCGTTGCCAGCGCGGCCTATCGTGCGGCGGAACGGCTGCACGATGATCGACTCGGGCGCGACCATGATTTCTCGAATAAGGCCGGCGTCGTCTATTCGGAAATCATGCTGCCCCAAGGTGCGCCGGAGCGTTTAAACGATCGCGCGACCTTGTGGAACGAGGTTGAGGCCGGCGAGAAACGCAAGGACGCGCAGCTTGCCCGCGAGATGGAGTTCTCGATTCCGCGCGAGCTGAACCAGCAACAGGGCATCCAGCTCGCCCGCGATTTTGTCGAAAGGCAGTTCGTCGAATGCGGCATGGTCGCGGACATGAATGTGCATTGGGACATGGGGAAGGACGGGCAACCGAAGCCGCACGCGCATGTCATGCTGTCGATGCGCGAGGTAGGGCCGGAGGGGTTCGGCCAGAAGGTGCGCGAGTGGAACAGCAATGCGCTCCTGAAGGAGTGGCGCGAGGCGTGGGCCGATCATGTCAACGAGCGCCTGGCCGAGCTGGATATAGACGCGCGCATCGACCACCGCAGTTTGCAGGATCAGGGCATCGACCTTGAGCCGCAGCACAAGATCGGGCCGGCGGCGTCGCGTATGCCCGAACAGGGGCTTGAGGCCGAGCGGGTCGAGGACCATGCCCGGATCGCGCGGGAGAATGGCGAGAAGATCATCGCCAATCCCGAAATCGCTCTGGACGCGATCACGCGCCAACAGGCGACGTTCACGCGGCGCGACCTGGCGCAGTTCGCATTCCGGCACAGCGACGGCAAGGATCAGTTCGATCAGGTGATGAGCGCGGTGCGGACCTCGCCCGAGCTGGTGGCGCTGGGGAAGGACGGGCGCGGCGAGGACCGCTTTACCTCCCGCGACATGATCGACACCGAGCAGCGGTTGAGCCAGGCCGGGGACCGGCTTGCCGAGCGTGCGGGGCATGGTCTCCCGGCGACGTCGCTATCAAGGGGGGCGGACGTCGCCGGGAGTGGTGGCCTGGTGCTGGGGGACCAGCAACGGGACGCGCTGGCGCATATCACCGGCCAGAACGACCTTGCAATCGTGGTCGGCTATGCCGGCACCGGCAAATCGGCCATGTTGGGAGTTGCCCGCGACGAATGGGAGCGCGCCGGCTATCAGGTGCGCGGCGCGGCCTTGTCGGGGATCGCTGCCGAGGGGCTCGAAGGCGGTTCCGGCATCGCCTCGCGCACGATCGCGAGCATGGAATATCAGTGGGGCCAGGGCCGCGAGCTGCTGGGGCCGCGCGACGTGCTTGTCATCGACGAGGCTGGCATGATCGGCACGCGCCAGATGGAGCGTGTGCTGTCGGAGGCCGAGCGGGCAGGGGCGAAGGTGGTTCTTGTCGGCGACGCCGAGCAGTTGCAGGCGATCGAGGCCGGCGCGGCGTTCCGGTCCCTTGCCGAGCGCCACGGCGCGGCCGAGATCAACGAGGTTCGCCGGCAGCATGAGGACTGGCAGAAGGAGGCGACGCGGGCGCTGGCGACGGGCAGGACCGGCGAGGCGATCCATGCCTATGAGCAGCATGGCATGGTCCACGCGGCCGAGATGCGCGAGGCTGCGCGGGCCGAGCTGATCGACACATGGGACGCGCAGCGGCTTGCCGATCCCGACAAGACGCGGATCATCCTCACCCATACCAATGCCGAGGTGCGGGATTTGAACCTGGCCGCGCGCGATCGGCTGCGCGACGCCGGCGAGCTGGGGCAGAACGTGCGAATTTCGGCCGAGCGGGGCGCGCGCGACTTCGCTAGCGGCGACCGCATCATGTTCCTGAAAAACGAGCGCGGGCTTGGGGTGAAGAACGGCACGCTGGGGAAGGTCGAGCGCGTGTCGCCCGACAGCATGGCCGTTCGCCTTGACGATGGCCGGAGCGTCGCGTTCGACCTGAAAGATTATGCCCATGTCGATCATGGCTATGCGGCGACCATCCACAAATCGCAGGGGGTGACGGTCGATCAGGGGCATGTGCTGGCGACGCCGGGGATGGACCGCCATTCGGCCTATGTGGCGCTGTCGCGGCACCGTGACGGGGTGCAGCTCCATTACGGCCGCGACGATTTCGCCGACGATCGCCGGCTTGTCCGCACGCTGTCGCGCGAGCGGGCGAAGGATATGGCGTCCGACTATCCGATGTTCCGCGACCGCGACGCCGAGGCGCAATCGTTCGCCGATCGGCGCGGGCTGTCGGGCGAGATCCGCGTTGCGGATGCGCCCGAGCGGAAGGGCGTGGAGATCCTCGCGCCGAGCGCGGGAACTTCACGCCAGATGGGCGACGCCCGCGGCGCTGGCGAGGCGAAGGCCGCGGGCGAGGGGCGGCCGCGGCGGGGTATGTTCGACAATTTCCGCCCCGCACCCGAGCGGCCAGCGCCGGCGACCGATCGCGGCCAGGGCGAGGGGCCCAAGCGCGGCATGTTCGACGGCTTGAAACTGTCGGCCGAGCCGGCGAGGGGCGCGGAGCGCACGCCGGCGTTGCCGGATCGCGGCGAGGACCGCGCCTTTACGCGCGCGGTCGAGCGGGCCTCGCGTTCGGCCGAGGCGGTGTTGCAGGCGCGAGCATCGGGCGCTCCGGTCCTTGAGCATCAGAAGGTCGCGCTCGAGCGCGCGACACAGGCGCTTGAGCAGATCAGGCCGGGAGCCTCGCGCGACCTGTCGGCGGCGATGCAGCGCGACCCCGCCTTGCTGCGCGAGGCGGCGGCGGGGCGTAGCGGGCCGATGCTCGACGCGATGGCCCAGGAGGCGCGCGTGCGGGCCGATCCGAACTTGCGGGCCGATCGGTTCGTGGAACGCTGGCAGGGGCTGAAACAGGAGCGCGACCGCCTCTATCGCGCCGGCGACATGGCGGGCCGGGAGCGCACGGGCAAGGAAATGGCGGGCATGGCGAAAAGCCTTGAGCGCGATCCCCAGGTGGAATCGGTCCTGCGTAATCGCACCCGCGAGCTGGGGCTTGAGATCGGCATGGGCCGAGGACGCGGCGTGGACAGCGGCGACCTTGGCCGCGAGCTGGCGCGGGATTTGGGGATAGGCATAGGGCGCGGAATAAGCCGGTAAGGAGAGGATGATGGACGAGGATAATTATCGCGACAACGGCGAGGCCGGCGACGATCCGCAAGCGGCGTTCGAGCAGTTGCGCGGCGAGGTGGCGCTGGTGCGCCTTGCGGTCGAGGGGTTGGCCCGCGCGCGCGAGTCCATCGACATTCCCGATTATCAGCCGACGCTCGCCAACACCGAAAAGATATTGCTGGCGCTCACCCAGCGGGTCGATGCGATAGCGAAAAGCCCCGCGATGAAACTCACCCCGGAGACGATGGGAGAGCGTGTAAACGCTTCGGTGGCGAGCGCGGCGGGCGAGCTGCGCAACCTGGTGCATAGCGCCAAATCGACGCTGGACGGGGCGGCGCGCGACCTGTCCGGCCTGGTGGCGTCGGCGCGGTGCGGCGACGAGCAGAACCGATGGCTGATTTGGACCGGCTTTGGTGGCGTGGTGTTCGGGATACTGCTTTATGCGTTGATCGCCGGCCTGATCGCGCGCGCCATGCCCGATAGCTGGCAGTTACCGGAGCGCATGGCGACGCGGGCGCTTGCCGAACCGACGCTATGGGATGCCGGCACGCATTTGATGCAGCGCGCAT
This sequence comes from Sphingobium aromaticiconvertens, assembly GCF_037154075.1. Classification (NCBI taxonomy): domain Bacteria; kingdom Pseudomonadati; phylum Pseudomonadota; class Alphaproteobacteria; order Sphingomonadales; family Sphingobiaceae; genus Sphingobium; species Sphingobium aromaticiconvertens. The sequence goes on along the minus strand of NZ_JBANRJ010000005.1, from coordinate 658 downwards.
CGCCGGCGAGCTGGGAGGGGATCGTCGCGGCCGTCAATCTGGCGCGGGACAATCGCGAGACGATCGAGGCGTGCCGCACGTCCGCCGTCAAGGCCAAGAAGCCGGTGCGCTGCACGATCGCGGTGAAGCCGGCGAACAATGGCCGCTGATCCCCATATCGTTGCCGTTTGGGTCAAGGGGTGGACCCTCGCCCGCGAAACGGCCCCACCCATCCCCTATGAAGATGGTTTTCGGGTCGATGTAGGCTGGCCGCAGCAGAAAACCCGCTATGTCTTTGCCACCATGTCGCCGGCGATCGGAGAGTTGGTGCGGGTGATTGAGGAACCTTGGGTGTTTCTTAAGGCGTGCGTCGGCGGGCACAACATCCCGTACGATCGAGGGTTTGGTGAGCGATTCCGCGCTGCATTTCAGCATCGGCCCGCTCATTTCCTGGAGCTTTCCCAACCGGGACGTCGCGCGGGCGCGGATCGATCAAGCAAGCGCGACGGCCAAGGCGACGCTCGCCGAGTTCGACGGCCCGGTGTTACGGGCGCTTCAGGAGGCCGAGAGCGCGCTCACGCAATATGCCCATGACCTCGACGAGAATGCGCGGCTGCGCACTGCACGAGATAGAAGCCGCGAGGCTGCGGGGCTGCAAACGAGACTTGCCCGGGGCGGC
>NZ_JBANRJ010000004.1 GCF_037154075.1 Sphingobium aromaticiconvertens | reverse complement strand
GTTCGGCAGTTCCGGCAGTGATGTACGGCTAGGATCGACCAGTTCCGGCGCGCTTGCCCGTGGCACGCCCTTGCCCGAGCAGATGGTCGACAGCGACGGCCAGATCACCATTCCCTTCGTGGGCCGCGTCATGGCGGCGGGGCGTACGCCACAGGAGATTGCGCGCACCATCACCACCCGGCTGACCGGCAAGGCGCATCAGCCCCAGGCGATCGTGCGCCTGTCACGCAACGCCGCGGCGAACGTGACTGTCGTAGGGGAAGTCGCCAATAGCGCGCGCGTCCCCCTTACATCGCGCGGCGAACGTGTTCTGGATGTTCTGGCGACCGCCGGGGGCGTAAGGCAGCCTGTCGGCAAGATGACGATCCAGATCACGCGCGGGACGAAAGTATCTTCGCTTCCGATGGAGACAGTGGTTCGCGATCCCCGGCAGAATGTCCGGCTTGAACCTGACGATGTCATGACCCTGCTGTTCCAGCCCTACAGCTTCACCGCGCTGGGCGCTATCGGCAGGAACGACGAACTGCCTTTCGAGGCGACCGGGCTGACGCTGGTGCAGGCGCTTGGCCGTATTGCCGGGTTGCAGGATTCGCGCGCCGACGTGAAGGGCGTGTTCATCTTCCGGCTTGAGGATCCGGACATGCTCGATCCGGAAGCGCGCGCGACCGCGCGCCTTACGCCGGACGGCAAGGTGCCGGTTATTTACCGCATCAACATGAAGGACCCCTCGACCCTCTTCATCGCGCAAAGCTTTCCGATCCGGGACAAGGATGTTCTCTATGTCTCCAACGCGCCGCTGGCCGACATCCAGAAGTTTGTGAATGTTATCTACTCCACATTCCTGCCCGTCGCGACGACGGTGCCGGCGTTGCGGTAAGGGCCTGGCCCACGCTTTGGAGTAGCGTTGTCGTGAAGCCTTTCTGGAATCTGTTGCCGCATCGTATTGAGCAGGCAGTTACTGGTGGTCGGGTTCGGAAGCTCCGTGCCAAATATCAACGCAGTAATGGTCCATCGGCGACGGCGCCCGCTATGCAGGCCCCAAGGCGTCTGTATGTCGATTTGGCTGTCATCAGCAGGCATGACGCGGGAACCGGGATCCAACGCGTGGTCCGGGCTTTGGCCCTTGCACTGATCGAAGAAGGGCCAAAGGATTGGGATATCCATTTCGTTGCGGCTGACCGGCGCCGTCCCTATCATGCCATATCCTGGCCCAAGGCCAACGCGATCATCGATCCTACCGAAATCGAAGGGCGACCCGGCGACCTGTTCCTGGGACTTGATTTTTCCCTCGACACGATCCGCCGCTATCGCGGTCAGCTGACCCGGTTTCGGCGCAATGGCGGTCAGTTCTGGTTTCTGATTTGCGATCTTCTGCCGGTGGAGAAGCCCGGATGGTTTTCGCCTAACAACGTCACCCGCTACAAGGCGTGGCTCGATACCATCGTCGGCATCAGCGACGGCTTTCTGTGCATATCGGCCCAAACAGAGAGCGATTTGAAGCGGGTTCTGGATGCGCGTTACGGACTGACCGACGGTTACCGGACGAGCATAGTGCCGATGGGTTATGATATCCGAGAGTCTCTTCTGGATAGGATAGCGATCGAAAGCCCGGCGACTACCGTGCGGTTCGATACGTCCATCCCTTTTTCGCTGATGGTGGGTACGCTCGAGCCGCGCAAGGGGCACGCCGATATTCTGGCAGCGTTCAGCGAACTCTGGCGCCAGGGGGCCGAAAACCGCTTGGTATTGGTGGGCCGAATGGGGTGGCATATCGAGGATCTGCGGGATGCAATCCGAACGCACCCCGAATATGGCGGCAAGCTACTGTGGTTTGACGATGTGGGCGACTTGGAACTGGAGCGGATTTATCAGGCCTGCGAGGGGGTAATCATCGCCTCCCATGCCGAAGGGTTCGGATTGCCGCTGATAGAGGCGCTGGGGCATGACAAGCCGGTGCTGGCGCGCGATCTGCCCATATTCTCAATCCATAAAGAGTTGGGTGTCTGCTACTTCCCGGTCGACGCAGGGTCACGGGATCTTGCCATGTGCATTGAGCGGTGGATCAAGGATGTGCAGGCGGGACAGATAAAGGTGGTTCGGCCAAGCGCAGGTTGGCAGGATTCAGTCAGGGCGCTGCTCTCGTCCATCGCATAATTAGGCAAGATTTTTAAGTATCGGACTATGCTACTGGCTGCAGCCAATAATTGCTACCTCCAGCGGCATTCTGATCTTAAGCTGCCGGCAGCTTCCCAATTTTACCAAGAACTTGCTCATTAAGCTTGGCCGCGCGCTCGGCGGAAGCGCTTTCGGTGTAGCAGCGCAGTTCCGGGGCATTGCCGCTAGGCCGCAGGTGGATGATATCCCCCTCTTCAAAGCTAATGCGCAAGCCATCCGTCGTGTCGAAGGCGATGGCGGTGCCAGCCAGATCATCGAACATCTGCGTCAGACGCGCCAATATGTCCGCTTCCGTGCCTTCCTGAAGTTGGCTGAGAAGCGCCTGGCTCTGATCGGTGGGATAGTTTTGGAGGCGTTCGCTGAACGTGTAGCGGGCCGGTAATGTAGCCTGAAGGGCGGACAGCGTCATGCCCCTGCGCTGTGCGTAGACCAGAGCCGCAATCATGGGCAGGACGGCATCGCGCGTGGGAAGGGCCGGCAGGCGCCGCCCCTCATGGTCGATAACTGTTCCGAGCAAAAAGCCGCCATTGGCCTCATACCCGCACACCGTCGTTGATCCATCGATCAGGGCGTTCATGGCTTCGATCACATAAGGCGAGCCAATGCGGGTGCGGCGCACCTGTTTGAAGGTGTTGGAGCGCTCCAGAGCCGTGTTGCAGCTGACCGGCGCTGCCACCGCCTCGATCCCCAGTGCCTGGGCACATATTATGCCCAGCACGTCGCCCCGCATCCACGCGCCGGTTTCATCCGCGAGCAGGGGGCGGTCTGAATCGCCGTCTGTGGAAAGGATCGCATCGAGCGTGAATTCGGCTGCCCATTGCCGCGCCAGCACCTGATCCTGCGGGCGGACGGCTTCTGTATCGACGGGAATGAAGGTTTCGGACCGGCCAAGGCGGACAACCTGCCCACCAAGCTGTTCAACAATCGTGACCAGAACATCCCGGCCCACAGCGGAATGTTCGTAGACGCCCAGCGTCAGCCCCTGCAGCGCCTTTGGCCCGAAAAATTCAACATAACGCGCCACATATGCGGTCACGACATCGACCAGGGGTCCGCTATCCTGCGCGACTTTCAGCATTCCTTGTGCGTCGAACAGGTCCGGGAGGCGCACGTCCTGAGCGCGCATGGCCAGTTCGTCGGGCTTGAGGATCTCCCCATCGGTGCGGTTGAACTTGATGCCGTTGCGGTCATCGGGAATGTGGCTTCCGGTCACCATCAGCGAAGGGATGCCCTGCGCAAAGCCATAGGCCGCGACCGCAGGTGACGGGACAAAGCCGCAATAGTCAGGGGTTCCACCCCTATGCCGAACTGCCGCCGCGCACGCTGCCATGATGCGGGGCGTGGACGGCCGCAGGTCGCCTGCGATCGCCACATGCCCGCCGGGTGCAAACTGACCGATATTCTCAAGATGTTGCAGGAAAGCGCAGGTGTAGGCGAAACAGACGCTGTCCGTCATGGCGCTCACCAAGCCCCGCGCGCCACTGGTTCCAAAAGCGATCCCGGAACGGGCCATCAGGTCAGCAACCGAAACAGTCTGCGTCATATATCCTCATATTTTCGCACTATGCGCTATCGCTTGGCGCCCAGTCAGAAGAGAACTGGGCCGGTCAGATAGCCGCGTCCTTGATCGCCTCGGTCACCTTGCGCACTTTCTGGGATTCACCCCGGCGCAGGATCATGACCTCGCCCTGCGAGACGACGACAATCAGGTCATCGACATCCACGAGCGTGACCCGCGGGCCGTCTGTATGGATAAGGCAGTTGCGCGCGCCCAGAGCCAGCACCTCTCCGCGAACAGCGTTGCCATCACCATCTTTGGTGCTGATGGTGTGCAGCGAATCCCAGCTTCCGACATCCGACCAGCCCATGTTCACCGGCACGCAGGCGACACGGTCTTCCCGTTCCATGATGGCATAGTCGACCGAATCCGATGGGCAAGTGGCAAAGGTCTGCGGGTCGGGGGAGACGTGTAGGCCGTTGCGTTCCGCTCCTTCCAGCGAAGCCTTAACCGCAGCCAGCATGGCGGGCTGATGGCGCTCCAGCGCCGCCAGATAGGCGTCAGCGCGAAACAGGAAGATGCCGGCATTCCAGACATGATTGCCTTCAGCCAGCATCGCAACGGCACTGGCAGTATCGGGCTTTTCAACGAAACGCGCGACTTTGTGAACCTGATCACCGCAGGTCTCGCCCATCTTGATATAGCCATAGCCGGTTTCAGGCGCATCCGGCGTGATGCCGAATGTGACCAGCCAGCCCTCCGCCACCAGCGGCAGGGCGCGGGCGATCGCTTCATGAAAGGCTGGCAGGTCGGCGATAATATGATCGCTGGGCATGACCAGCATGACATCGCTTGGCTGCGTTTCAAGGGCAGCCAGCGCAATGGCGGGCGCCGTGTTGCGGCCAAAAGGCTCGAGCAGGACGAGATAATCATTGACCCCGCTGGCACGGAGCTGCTCGTCAATAATGTCTGCGTGGGCTGCATTGGCAACCAGGATCGGGCGTCCGACAGAGGTCTGGCAGCCATCCGCCCGCTTGATGGTGAGCTGCAACATGGTCTCGTCCGCCGTGAGCGGGAGCAGCTGTTTCGGGCGCTCAGGCCTTGAAACGGGCCAGAGTCTGGTGCCGGACCCACCGGATAAAACAACGGGGACAATTTTAAGGCTGTTGATCATGAACTCGCCTGGATAAGAAATAGGAACCTTGAAGTGCGGCCCGTGAACCGCCCCATCTGCGCGCGCTGCATGAGCGTAAAAGTGTCTGCTTGCCAAGCGTTTTAAAAATGCGCGATGCCCATGGCATCTTATTTCGAAGATCGTTGCGAAAATGTTCTGGATCTGATGAAGGCTGGCCCTAGGAGGTAAAGCATGGAAATCCAGACTTTTGATATTTTTGGTATCAAGCTACTCACGCCCCGCCACATCGGCGACGAGCGCGGTTATTTTGCCGAGACATTCCGCGCCGATATCTTCGACCAACATGTCGGCGATTATGGTTTCGTTCAGGATAATGAGTCCATGAGCGCCAATGCAGGCACCATTCGCGGCCTGCATTTCCAGAGCGAACCTCATGCTCAAGGCAAGCTGGTGCGCTGCACCGCGGGCGCACTGTTCGATGTCGCTGTCGACATTCGCCAGGGATCGCCCACCTATGGACAGTGGGTCGGCGAGACCCTGACCCCTTACAATGGCAAGCAACTCTGGGTGCCGCCGGGTTTCGCGCACGGCTTCTGCTCACTCGAACCCGATACGGTAATCGCTTACAAGGTCACCGACTATTACAGCGCCGAATGTGACAAGGGTCTGGCTTGGGACGATCCGGCGATCGGCGTGAGCTGGCCCGACATTGCCGATCCCGAAACTCTTTCGCCCAAGGACCGCAAGCAGCCGCTTCTGTCTGACCTGCCCGACTATTTTAGCTGGAGCGAATAATCTCATGCGCGTGATTGTCACCGGCGGCGCCGGCTTCATCGGTTCGGCCCTCGTCCGCTATTTGGTGCTGGAAAAGGGCTATGACGTCCTCACCATTGACGCGCTGACCTATGCGGGCTGCGAAGCGTCACTCAAGGAAGTGGAGGGCCGGAACAACCATCGCTTCCTGCAAGCCAATATCTGCGATCGCGCAGCGATGGACGAAGCGATCGCCGGTTTTGCGCCCGATCGCATCATGCATCTGGCCGCCGAAAGCCATGTCGACCGCTCGATCACCGGCGCGGCCGACTTCATCCAGACCAATGTCGTAGGCAGCTTCACCCTGCTGGAAGCCGCGCGTGCCTATTGGAGCGGGCTTGAGGGCGACGCCAAAGCTGCATTCCGTTTTCTCCATGTCTCGACCGACGAGGTCTATGGCTCGCTGGGCGATGAAGGCCTGTTCGAGGAAACGACCCCCTACGATCCCAGCTCGCCCTATTCGGCGTCGAAGGCCGCGTCCGACCATCTCGCCAAGGCATGGCAGCGCACCTATGGCTTGCCGGTGGTGGTGTCGAACTGCTCGAACAATTACGGGCCGTACCACTTCCCTGAAAAGCTGATCCCGCTCACCATCCTCAATGCGCTCGAAGGGCGCAAGCTGCCGGTCTATGGCAAGGGCGAGAATGTGCGCGACTGGCTCTATGTCGACGATCATGCCCGTGCGCTCGACATCATCATCGAACGTGGCGTGCCCGGCGAAACCTATAATGTCGGCGGCCGTAACGAGCGCAGGAATATCGATGTCGTGCGCCGCATCTGCGCCGTGCTGGATGCACTGGTCCCGACCGAGGCCCCGCGCGAAGGGCTGATCGACTATGTGACCGACCGCCCTGGCCATGATGCGCGCTACGCCATCGACGCGACCCGCCTCGAAACCGAACTGGGCTGGCGCGCGCAGGAGAATTTCGACAGCGGCATTGAAAAGACGGTGCGCTGGTATCTGGAGAATGACTGGTGGTGGCAGCCGCTGCGCGCCCAGTATGACGGCCAGAGGCTGGGCCTGTCGGAATCTACCCTCGCTGCGGAAGCCGTAAAGGCATGAGGATCGCCGTCACCGGCCAGGCCGGGCAGGTCGTCACCAGCCTTGTCGAACGTGGCGCTGCTGCCGGGCATGAGGTGATCGCGATCGGTCGGCCGCAGCTGGATCTGGCCGATACCGCGTCCGTCATGCGCGCGCTGGAAGCCGCTGCGCCTGACGCTATCGTGTCGGCGGCCGCCTATACGGCGGTAGACAAGGCGGAGAGCGAGAGCGACCTTGCCCATGCGGTTAATGGCGCGGGTGCGGGTGCCGTGGCGCAGGCGGCAAGGGCGTTGAACGTACCGCTCATCCATATTTCGACCGATTATGTGTTCGATGGCACGCTGGATCGCCCCTATACAGAAAGCGACCCTACCGGCCCTACCGGCGTCTATGGCGCGTCCAAGCTGGCGGGTGAACAGGCCGTACTGGCTGCACATGGCGACAATAGCGCGATCGTGCGCGTGGCCTGGGTCTATAGCCCGTTTGGCGCCAATTTCGTCAAGACGATGCTACGCCTTGCCGGCGACCGGGACGAGGTGTCGGTCGTCGCCGACCAAGTAGGCAACCCGACCAGCGCGCTGGAGATAGCCGATGGTATCCTTCGGATATCTACCAATCTGGTATCCGATGGTAACCCGGCCCTGCGCGGTATTTTCCACATGACAGCGCAGGGCGAGGCAAGCTGGGCGGACTTCGCCGAAGCCATCTTTGCCGCATCGGCTGCGCGTGGTGGCCCGTCGGCGTCGGTGCGGCGGATCGGTACGGCTGATTATCCCACGCCCGCCACCCGGCCCGCCAATTCGCGGCTCGATTGTGGCCTTATCGCGCAGGTCCATGGCATTGTCTTGCCCAACTGGCGGAAGTCGCTGGAAACCGTGATCGCGCGCCTGTAACCGGCAGCACACCGAACGATATTCTAAAAGGGAACGACGAATGAAGGGCATCATCCTGGCCGGCGGCAGCGGCACGCGCCTCTATCCCATGACGCTGTCGACGTCGAAGCAGCTCATGCCCGTCTATGACAAGCCGATGATCTATTATCCGCTAACCACGCTGATGCTGGCGGGCGTCCGCGAAGTGCTGATCATCTCCACCCCGCGCGACCTTCCTTCCTTCCAGGCGCTGCTGGGCGACGGATCGGCCTGGGGCATGACCTTGGAATATGCCGAGCAGCCCAGCCCCGATGGTCTGGCGCAGGCCTATATCATCGGCGCCGATTTCGTCGCGGGGCAGCATTCCGCACTGATTCTTGGCGACAACATCTATCATGGTCATGGACTGCCCGAAATTCTTGCCAATGCCTCGTCGCGCAGTGAGGGGGCCAGCGTCTTTGCCTATCATGTCCACGATCCCGAACGCTATGGCGTGGTCAGCTTCGACGATGCAATGAAGGCGGTCACCATCGAGGAAAAGCCGGAAAGCCCCAAGTCTAACTGGGCGGTCACGGGCCTCTATTTCTACGATGCGCAGGTGGTCGATATTGCCGCCAACATGAAGCCCTCAGCCCGCGGCGAGCTGGAGATCACCGATGTCAACCGCGTCTATCTGGAACGCGGTGACCTGCATGTCGAGATCATGGGCCGCGGCTATGCCTGGCTCGATACCGGCACGCCTGACAGCCTGCTCGACGCTGCGGAGTTCGTTCGCGTGCTGGAGAAGCGGCAGGGCTTTAAGATCGCCAGCCCGGAGGAAATCGCTTTCCGTCAGGGTTTCATCGACGGGCCGCAGCTGGAAAAGGCGATCGTGAAGCTCGGGAAATCCGACTATGGGCGCTATCTGGGCGGGATATTGGCGGAAGCTTGAGGCCTTCAGGGTGCGCTTAAACGGCGCACTTCGATTGCCCGGCCCTTGGCCTCCATGCTGATCTCATAATGATCGGTCTGTAGGACATCGGTGATATGGGGCGGAATGAAGGCGACGATGTTCGTGCCGCTTCGCCGTCGGAGGCTGTCGAAGAGGATGCCCGCCTGCCCCTCGGCCCGGACGGCCTCGCCAAAGAGCTGGGCAGCGCCATAGCTTTCGGATCGATAGATGTCTGGCTGAGCGGCCTGCAATCCAAGGATATCGCGATACTCATCGCCCAGCAGTCTGGCGGAGTAGGTCCGGTAGATCCGGCTCATGCCCGGCACGTTGCGAGCAAGTGCTTCGCGGCGCAGATGATGGCCCACCTCGGCAGCGGCCGTTTCGATTTCCTTCGAAGCATACCAGGCACCTAGTTCTGGGCCGTTGAACCGCATGCCTTCTGGTGCCGCATGAAGGAAGGTCGCCATGATCACGCTGGCATTGGCGCGACCATAGACCCATTGGGATCTGGGCAACCGATCTAGCCGATCGGCGACTAACCGGTCATTGGTCCACCCGGCCAGTTCCATCACCGCCTGCGCATCAGCCGCCGTCGTAACGGTGTCGAACAGCCCGATCGGGGGGAAGCGGGACGGGATGAGGCGGAAGCTGGGATTCGGGGCGCTGGCCATAGTCCCGATCACTGGAAGACGATCTCGCTATCCTCATAAGGCGCAAAATCCGCTTCCGCAGTGGTGGGCGGCATATAGAGACCGCCCCGCGCCGCATCGAGGAAGCGGCGGACCGTCATCAGTCCGTCCTGCGTGCCGTTGGTGACGAGCCTGATTGGCGGGTTCCCGCCGAACAGGCGCGCATCATGAGGCTGGCGAAGCCAGGCCACGCCGCCATGCTCTTGGGCGAACAGGACGCCCAATGCCTGATGAATGCCAAGGATCGCCGAAATACGGGTCAGCACGTCGACATCAAGGGTGATGGAGCCATGCTCACGGGCCTGCTTGCACCAGCTATGATAGGTGGAGCGCGAGGGATAGCCCAGGATCAGGCGGCGTTGCTCTTCCGTTAGCCCCCACAGATCGGCGATGGCTAGAAATGTGCGCAAGGCGGGCGCGCTCAGCCGACGGCGATTGGACGGCGCGAAGCGGGAAACATCCAATATGACGGAGCCATCATTGGGTATAAAATCAACAGATTGTCTCATGGGTCCAGCCTCCACATATGGATTTAGTCTATATCTGGACATTTATCAACTGTGCTTTAGCTAGCCGAATGATCCTGCGGCTGCGGTGGGTTCTTCGGCGTCGATAGGCATGATCTGATACTCCACCCCGATCCGTTTATGCGCGCCACCCCTTTTCTTGAGGATCGATCGCACATAGTTCTGCGCGGCCCTCGCGTTTGCAAAGCTCCGCTGCTGGTGCTGTCCCCTTGCGCCGATCCGTCCCCAGCAGGTTTCGACAACCCATAAGTCGAACAGGTCCATGGCGATCCATATGCTATAGTCCCGGGCGATATTGCGGGCAGGATCGAGGGCGCGCAGCTGGATGATGCGGGGCGGTAGAGCGGGTTCCATGCCGGGCAGCATAAAGGCTCTGCTTCCCATCGCCTTATGACCACGTCCCCTCTACTGATTCATCGGCTCGATCACCGAGCGGCTGACGTCAAGGTTGATGATCAGCATTAGAGGCAGGCTTGGTATTTGCGGGAGCAGCCTATGTCCTGTCGGCTCCAGCCTCTGCATCAAACGCACGACGGCCACGTCGCTTCCAGAGCATCAACACATCGGTATTCTCTTGGGCCTGAATAGCCAATTCGAGTAGCGCGCCGTAGAGTGTCGCGCGATCGTCGTCGGTGAGATCGACAAGGCCCGCCTTCTGGACGAGGCCGCCCAGTTCGATCAGGTGGCGGGTGCGTTCTCTTCGCTGCATCACCCATTCCCGCGTATCGGTGCGGCGCTCGCTGGCTTCGACGCGGCGGATGGCACGCTGCGTGTGCGCCATCGCCTTGCCTGTCGTTGTGAAATCACGGGCGAGCCTTTTTCCTGCGTCGCTGAAAGAAGGCAGCGCCTTTCACGCGCCACGCCCCCCTTTCTTCTGCGCTGGCAGTTTCCACGACATGCAGCATCGCGCCGGCGAGCGTATCAAGATCGAGCGCATCGGCCCCGGTCGCGGTGACGAGCTGGCCAAGCTGTTCGACCTTCTTCGTCTTTAAAGACCGGGCCTTGTCATTGAGTGCTTTTAGCTCCGCATCATAATCGCGCACTTTACGCATCATGGCTCTCCTTCAGGCGATCTGGAGCAGGCAGAATATCAGCCTCACTTGTTGGGAGAACCAGCCAAACAACAAAATGCGATGAAGTCAATCATACGAACGATAGAGAGTTTAAGTGCGCGCTTATACATCGTTGCCGACATATGCTCAGAAAGGCAGTATGAATGGCATGGCGATCTACCATTTCTCTGCCAAAGTCATCAGCCGCGCTAATGGATCAAGTGCGGTGGCGTCGGCCGCCTATCGTTCGGCATCCGAGCTGCATGATAACCGGCTTGGGCGTGACCATGATTTTTCGAACAAGACGGGTGTCGTCCATTCGGAAATCCTGCTGCCTACAGGTGCGCCGGAGCATCTGTCCGATCGCGCCACTTTGTGGAATGAGGTTGAAGCCGGAGAGAAGCGCAAGGACGCCCAGCTTGCTCGCGAGGTGGAGTTCGCTATTCCCCGTGAGTTGGACCAGAGCCAAGGCATCAGTCTCGCGCGCGATTTTGTCGAGAAGCAGTTTGTCGAACGCGGTATGGTCGCCGACCTCAATGTGCATTGGGATATGGGCAAGGATGGCCAGCCCAAGCCGCACGCTCATGTCATGCTGTCGATGCGGGAGGTTGGTCCGAAAGGCTTTGGCCAGAAGGTGCGCGACTGGAACAGCATAGCGTTGCTGAAGAACTGGCGCGAGGCCTGGGAAACCCATGTCAACGCGCGTTTGGCCGATCTGGACATCGACGCCCGGATAGATCACCGGACGCTTGAGGCGCAAGGGATCGACCTTGAGCCGCAGCACAAGATCGGCCCGGCAGGCTCGCGCAGGCTCATGCGTGGTGAGGCTGCCGAGCGCGCCGACGATCATGTGCGGATCGCGCGGGAGAATGGCGAAAAGATCATCGCCAGCCCGACCATCGCACTGGACGCGATCACGCGCCAACAGGCGACGTTCACGACCCGCGACCTTGCGATGTTCATCCACCGGCAGAGCGACGGCAAGGACCAGTTTGATCAGGCCATGAGCGCGGTACGATCCAGTCCTGAATTGGTGGCGCTGGGGAAAGATGGAAAAGGCCTGGTGCGGTTCACCTCGCGTGACATGATTGCGGTCGAGCGGCGGTTGGACCAGGCCGCCGATCGACTTGGCGCCATGGCCCGTCATGGTGTCAGTGATCAGCGCCGTCAGGATGCGGTGGCGATGGCCGAAGAACGAGGACTTATCCTGTCAACCGAACAGCGCGGGGCGCTGGAACATATCACTGGCCCCGAGGGGCTGGCATCGGTCGTCGGCTATGCCGGCACTGGCAAGTCGGCGATGTTGGGCGTGGCGCGGGAGGCTTGGGAGCGCGCGGGCTATCAGGTGCGCGGGGCGGCCCTGTCAGGCATTGCAGCGGAAAGTCTGGAGGGCGGATCGGGAATCACCTCGCGAACGATCGCCGGGCTTGAATATCAGTGGAGCCAAGGCCGCGAGCAGCTCGGGCCACGCGATATCCTGGTGATCGATGAGGCGGGCATGGTCGGTACGCGGCAGATGGAGCGCATATTGTCCCAGGCTACCAACGCGGGTACTAAAGTGGTACTAGTTGGCGATCCTGAACAATTGCAGGCGATCGAGGCAGGCGCCGCCTTCCGCAGTCTTGCCGAGCGGCATGGCTGGGCCGAGATCGGCGAGATACGCCGCCAGCGCGAGGACTGGCAGCGGGACGCAACCAAGGCGCTGGCCACGGGCCGCACGGGTGAGGCTGTCCACGCTTATGAAGCGTACGGCATGGTGCAGGTGGCTGACACCCGTGAACAGGCCCGCAGCGACTTGGTGGACCGCTGGGACGCGCAGCGCCTCGCCGATCCGGAGCAGAGCCGGATCATCCTCACCCACACCAATGCCGAGGTGCGCGATCTGAACCTCGCCGCGCGCGAGCGTCTGCGCGATGCTGGCGAACTGGGCGGTGACGTACAGGTCGCGGCCGAGCGGGGGTCGCGCGCCTTTGCATCGGGCGATCGCATCATGTTCCTGAAAAACGAACGTGGGCTTGGGGTGAAGAATGGCACGCTGGGGAAGGTGGAGCGCGTAAGCCCCGACAGCATGGCAGTGCGGCTCGATGATGGTCGCAGGCTTGCGTTCGACCTCAAAGACTATGCGCATGTCGATCATGGCTATGCCGCCACCATCCATAAGTCGCAGGGGGTGACGGTGGATCGGGCGCATGTGCTGGCGACGCCGGGGATGGATCGTCATTCAGCCTATGTCGCGCTGTCGCGGCATCGAGACGGCGTACGGCTTCACTATGGCCGAGATGATTTCGCCGGGCAGCGCCAGCTTGTCCGCACCCTTGGCCGCGAGCGGGCCAAGGATATGGCGTCCGATTATGCCCGCGGTCCTGGGCATGAAATTCGTGCTTTTGCCGACCGGCGCGGGTTGTCGGGCGAAATCCGCCTGCCCGACACACCGCGTCGTGGCATGTTCGACGGCCTGCGCCTGTCACGCGCATCGGCTCCGGCAAAAGAAGCCGCTCAGCAGGAGCGCGAGGGAGATCGGACGCTGTCGCGCGCGGTGGTGCGCGTGGCGCGATCGGCCGATGCCATCGCTCAGGCGCAGGCGAAGGGTGCACCGGTTCTGGAGCATCAGAAAGTCGCGCTGAAACAGGCGCGCGATGCGCTCGACACGATCCGGCCTGGCGCATCGCGAGACATGGTTGCGGCGACCGAGCGCAATCCTGGCTTTGTCCGCGATGCGGCGGCGGGGCGCAGCGGCCCGATGCTCGCTGCTATGGTGCAGGAAGCGCAGGTGCGGACTGATCCGCATCTGCGCGCCGACAGGTTCGTGGAGCGTTGGCAGGAACTTCAGGCTGATCGCGACCAGCACTATCGGGCCGGTGACATGGCGGGCCGCGACCGTGCGGGCAAGGCAATGGCAGGCATGGCCAAAAGTCTGGAGCGCGATCCGCAGATGGAATCGGTGCTGCGTGGCCGCACGCGCGAACTGGGGCTTGAGATGGGTGCGGAGCGGGCGCGCGATCTGGGCCGCGCATTGACGCGGGATCTGGGCATTGGCCATGATCGGGGGCTTGAGCGATAGGAGGAAGGATGGCGGATCACTATGGCGAAAACGGGCAGAACGCCGCCGATCCGGCGGAAGCCTTCGAGCGGCTACGCGGCGAAGTGGCGCTGTTGCGCCGCGCGGTCGAGGGGCTGACAGCCGCGCGCGAGTCCATCGACATACCCGACTATGAGCCGACGCTAGCCCGCACGGAGACAGTGCTGGGCCTATTGGCGAAGCAGGTCGACGCAATGCGCAAAAGCCCCGCCATGACGCTGACCCCGGAAACAATGGGGAGCCGCCTGAACGCATCCGTCACGGAAACGGTGAACGCGGTGCGTGGGCAGACACAGGTCTCCAAAACGGCGCTGGACGGCGCGGTCGGCGATCTGCGCAGCCTGGTGGCGTCGGCGCGGCGTGCCGATGAGCAGAAGCGATGGCTCATAATCGCGGGCGGCGGCGGTATCGTGGCAGGTGTGTTGCTTTATGCGGTGTTGGCGGGGCCTTTTGTGCGTCTGATGCCGACACGCTGGCAATGGCCCGAACGCATGGCAACGCGGGCGCTGGGTGAGCAGGGTGCGTGGGAAGCAGGACAACGGCTGATGCAGACGGCGGCGCCGGAAAGCTGGCGTGCTATCGTCGCTACCTCGCCGCTCGCAGAAGGCAACCGTGAGGCAGTGCAGCAGTGCCGTGAGGCGGCCGAGAAGGCCAACAAGCCGGTGCGCTGCACGATCGAGGTCAAGCCTGACGGTGCGGCCGATCCGCCATCAGGTAGGTGACACGATAGATGGTTGCCATTAGATCCACGCTGGCTTCCCTTTGGGGGCTTGTCGAACGTTTGCTGTCTCCAGACCTCGCACGTCAATGACGATGCCTCCTTGTTCGCCAAGGCAAAGTTAGCTATATTATTAGCTAAGGAGATGTCTCATGGCCCAGTTCTCGGTTCACGATGCCAAGACCAACCTGTCCCGGTTGATCGCCGATGCGCTTGCGGGCGGTGAGGTGGTTATTTCCCGGGGGAATGTGCCGGTGGTGCGCCTGGTTCCTGTTGCGCCGCGCGGCAAGCGGTGTTTTGGGGCGTTCAAGGGCAGGATTGCAATGGATGCCCGCTTCGATGAACCACTGCCCGAGGACGAACTGGGTGGCTGGAATTTGGTTTGAGACTGCTGCTTGATACGCACGCGCTGATCTGGTGGCTGGCGGGCGACGAAGCGTTAAGCCATCGTGCCCGCGAAGCCATGGGCGATGAGGCGAACAGCGTTGCCGTTAGCGCCGCCTCTGCCATGGAGGTCGCCACCAAATTCCGTATCGGCAAATTGTCCGACGCAGCTTTGTTGGCCCAGGATTTCGAGGCCATCATTGCCGGTCAGGGTTTCACCGAGTTGGCGATTACGGTTTACCATGCCCGGATCGCCGGTGAGATGAACATCGCTCATAAGGATCCGTTCGACCGTCTGCTGATCGCTCAGGCGCAGGCTGAAGACATGGTGCTGGTCTCAAACGAGGCGCTGTTCGACGGTTTCATGGTGAAACGGCTCTGGTAGGGTCCTAGGGTTACAAGAACTGGCGGCTGACATTCATCCGCCCGATCAGCGCCCGTTACATGCACGCAAGAAAGTGCAGCATTATCTTACCGGCTATGATCTTTCTGCGCTCACGCCACACAGTTTGAGTTCGGCAGCCAGGACGCGTGGGTCAATATGCGTATCCCGCCGAATTGTTGGAGCAGGCGTTGCATCGTAAGATTGTGAGCATCATGGATAGCGACCGGTGATGGCGCTGGGCCAAACCTTGACCTATTGGCAATTTTTGCCATAATGGAGATAGGAGGTAACAGCCAATGGCTACCATGAATGTTTCCCTGCCCGATCCCATGCGGGACTATGTGCAGAACCGTATCGACAGCGGCCAATATGCCAGCGTCAGTGACTATGTACGCGACCTGATCCGCCGCGATCAGACCGAAACAGAGGTTGAGCAGGGTTGGCTGCGCGAACTGGACGCCTCAATTGAGCGCGGCTTGGAGGATGAAAGGGCGGACCGCCTATACGACCTTGGGGAAGTTTGCGCGGAGGTTCGCGCGGAAATAGAAGGGATGGCGGGCGAGCAGTCGCTTCAATGAAAGTCTTCCTGACCCGTGACGCCCGCAATGATCTTGTGGCGATCGGCCGCCACATCGCAAAGGACAACCCGACGCGGGCATTAGCGTTTGTTGCAGAGCTGGAAAACTCCGCCCTGCGCCTCGGTGAAATGCCCCGTGCTTTCCCGCTGGTCCCGCGCTACGAGCAACACGGCATCCGGCGGCGCTCATACCGGGGTTATGGCATCCTCTACGCGGTGCGGAGCGACAAAATCGTTGTTTATCGCTTCCTTGGGCCGGGACAGGATCACGACCGCGCCTTGCGGCTGAATTGAGGTTCGAGCGATGGAAGCCCATGAGGGCCATAGCCATGTGGTATAACCCCGGCGGGCGGCAACACGCCTAACGAGATCGCTAACGCCCATCTCGCCATCGTCGCAGCCGTTTCCAGCGTGCCGCCGTTTTCAAATAGCTGGTGATCCCGGTCGCGCGGAACGAGTGGTTGTTGATCGCCGTCCCGATTTCGGCCGCCGCCGCGCGTCGGCGCACCATCGCGAACGCACTGATTAACTGAATAGGTCGGCCCGCAGCCTTGCCGTCGAACTTGAAAACCTGCTCTTGCGCCGCATCCCCTCAAAGCACGCTTTCCCCCCGCCTCGCCCGCGCGCTTTTCGTGTCGGTTTTGATGCATTGTCTATTGGTTGCCAAAGTGGCGAAAACCTTGGGCAGGTCTACGGTTTTCCGCTCCCCTATGTTGATGCATTTTGATGCAGCGAGCGGGCGGCGGCGCAACAAGCCTGACGGTGTGACTTGAGCACATTTCAAGGACCTTCTGCTTAAAGAAACCCCCATTTGTTTCAGCAGCAAGCCGGTCGCTTCCGCGCTCGGCCTGCCTGCCTATTCCGGACAGCGGGCGGATTCTTCGACCACCATCGCTTTGATCGGTTCCAGGCTCATCGCCGCCTGCCAAACCAAATGAGCATCAACCCCGAAATAATCATGGCTCGCGAAGTTGCGGAACGTCGCCATCTCGCGCCACGGCAGATGGGAGTGCCGCGCCTTGACCTCATCCGACAGTTTCTTGCTGGTTTCACCGATCATACGAGACGGTAGGTCAAGGCGTCATAGGCTTCGTCGTTCGCCACCAGTTCGTCAAAAGTCCGGCCTTTAACCGATTTCTCGGCCCGCGCGATCAGCAATGCGAGATCGTCCAGCGTGTCCAGCAATCCAGCCATCAAAAAACCCGGATCATCTCGCCCTCGATGCGCTCTCGCAAGCGGGGACGCAGACCGATGCGCGATACCAGATCGACCTTTGCGCCAAGTTCATCGGACAGTTCCAGCATTGCCTTCGCCTGATCGAACAGGCTGAATTTCCGAGACGGGTCATATTCGTAGAGTAAATCAACGTCGGAAGTTGCTCCGGCTTCGCCCCTGGCCGTTGATCCGAACAGGTAAAGCGCGTTGATGCCGCGCTCGCGGAAGCGGCGCTCAAATGGCTTCAACCGGGTGATCACATTGGCCTTTTTCATGGCTCCATTATGCGCCAGCCTTGCGTAACACGCAATTTTCTATCCCCATGGTGGCCGCGCGACCGGTCGACACAATAGATCAGACCAGCGAACCGGCCTTGAGGTCGGGAAATCGTGTCAGGCCGTCCAAAAACGGAATGACGGCAATGAGCGCGTCGCACACTTCGTCAAGATCGTGACCGCCACCCGCCTTCATTTCCTGAAGGCTTTCGTCAATCGACGCATCGAGTGCCTTCAGCCAGCGTTCTTCATCAACGATCGCGCTTTGATCGCGGCGGATCAGGTCGCGCACATAATCGCTGACGCTGGCATATTGGCCGGTGTCGATACGGTTCTGCACATAGTCCCGCATGGGATCGGGCAGGGAAACATTCATGGTAGCCATCGGCTGATACCTCCAACCCATCCTTTATGGCAAAAATTGCCATAAATTCAAATATACGCTTTCCCTTTCTTGCCGCCCCTGCCCTCCTCAAGCTGCTGGCCATGGCGCGCGATGATATGACTGCGGACGTGTTCAGTCGCTCGAAGGCTGAAGGAATGCATTCGCGAGCGCGCGGGGCGCCGACGGAATTGCTATCCGGATACGATTGAAAGAAGCTGAAAGGCGATCGGCTGGCAGCGGCGACTTGCTGTTTAATTTCATCCCATCTCGGGATACAAACGGGGGAATAGTGTCTCCAGCGCATGGGCGGGGAAGCGCAGCGACACCGCGCCTTTTTCCGTTTCCGACGCCAGCAGTCCTTCGTCTGTCAGTCCTTTAAGCACACGCCGCGCCGTGCGTTCGGGCAGGCCAGTGATGCGCGAGGCTTCCCCGCGCTCGAACGCGCCGCGGATAAGCGCTTCCTGAAGCAGTCGTGCCGCTTCGGGTGCCAACGTCTCGCTGCGCGCGACATAGCGCGTGAGCCGCGCGCCCAGCGCATCCAGATCGAACAGGCCGCCCATATAATCAAGTTGGTCCAGGCATATCCGCAGGAACCAAGTCGCAAAATCGGTGAGCGCCGCCAGCGACAGATTACCGCGCCCATCGCGATCGCCCCGCCGGGGTTCGTCCGCCAGCGCCATGTAGCGGCGATATTCGAGCCGCCCCTGCGGTCCTGGCTCCAGCCCCCGCGCGAGCCCCCGCGAGATCGACCACAGGCCATGGGCGCCGATGCCGGCGCGATGCGCCATGGCATGGCTCATCAGCCGGCTGACCCGGCCATTGCCGTCGGGAAACGGGTGAATATAGTTGAACCGGTGATGCGCCGTCGCCAGCGCCAGTATCCGGCGCGCGCGCCCTTCTCCCACGCCCAGCAGACGATTGTTTGGCGCAGGGTCGAATGTGAAACGACGATGGAAATAGGTCATGAAATCGGCCACCCGGTCCGGCGATGGTGGCACATGCCGACCGACCGCGACGTCATGGGCGGTATCGTGGCGCCAGACGCCAGGCTCCATGCGGAAGGCGTGGTCCCCCTTCCCCATCATCAGCATCGCCTCGCCCGCGCGTTCGTAAAAGGCGCGGTGTAACTCGCAAATGAAGTCCAGCGCCGCTGGATCACCCAGCGACCCCGCACTGGCCTGGGCATCTATTTTCTCCTGCACGCGATAATGGGCAGCGGCCTCGATCTGGAGATTACGGCGCGCATCGTCATCAGTGGCGATAATGCCTTCGAGTGCCTGCTCGATCTCGCGCGGGCGGGTGTTGTGCCCTTCGATGAGATTGCTGTAATAGGTGTTCATGATCCGCACGAGCCGCGCCAGATTTGCAGCAGTCGTGGGATGCAGTGCCCTGCCCAGAACCTCCGCCCGCGCCGCGACATCGGCGACAAGATCGAGCAGAAGGCCTTCAGGCGCGTCAATGCGCACAGGTTCGATCCGATCAGGAGCTTCTATTAAGGGCATTTGGCCGATCTTACGGGCTATAAAATCTTAAAGTATCTGGTTTTTTTAATAAGATCGAGGGAATTTTGGCCGATCTTCTGGCCTATTACAGTTGACTAGTTTTCTTTGTCCCGCATCGGCATGGCGATCGGCTCCTGCACAGCTAAATGCTGCGCAGCCAAAAAGACCGCACCTCAAATCCATACCCGCCACCTCCGCCGTTGCTGAGCCTATCCTCAGGCTAAGTACCTGCCCCACCGTACACCGTGGATTGCCCACCACAGACTATCTCGCACGGGTGCTGCCGGGCGCCTAGCCCGCCTTATTCACCAAAAGTGTCCTGAAGGGTTGGCGGGAGTGGCGTAAGCCTCTGATCTGAATTAGGAACTGGGTGTCTAAGCCGAACCTGCCGCAGGGCAGAAAATGCCACGGGCCACACCCGCCATGAACGATGATATCGCAAGCTCATTTGGATTCCCAGCAGTCGGCCGCAAGAAAATCACAGCTGCGTTCGACGGTGGCCGGCTTACCTCGGATGGCGGTGTTCTACTGCTTGCACAGGCCGAGCGCGCGATGGGGATTTGCCAGCGCCTGGCGGCTTGTATTGCCGATCCGCGCGATCCAGCGCGGGTGATCCATCGCCTGGATGACATTCTGCGTGCCCGTGTGTTCGCGATTGCGTGCGGCTATGAGGATGCCGATGATCTCGATGCTCTGCGCGACGATCCAGGCTTCCGCCTGGCGCTCGGCAAGCTGCCGGAATCGGGCGCGGGGCTGGCCAGCCAACCGACGATGAGCCGGTGGGAAAATGCACCGACTACGCGCGAACTGGCCAGCATGATGGCCGCGATGATCGACATCTACTGCGCCAGCTATCCCGCCCCTCCGACAGCGGTCACGCTGGATATCGACGACACGTGCGACGTCGTGCATGGCTATCAACAGCTCTCGTTCTGGAACGGGCATCATGGGGAGCGCTGCTTCCTACCGATCCATATCTACGACACCGCGACCGGCAGGCCGGTGGCCATGCTGCTGCGCACAGGCAAGACGCCTTCTGGAAAGGAGGCGGCGGGGCACATCCGACGCCTGGTGCGTCACCTGCGCCGTAATTGGCCCGATACCCACATCACTATCCGCGGCGACGGGCACTATGGTCGACCCGAGGTCATGGCCTACTGCGATGCGGCCCGCGTCGATTACGTGTTCGGCCTGCCCACCAATTCAGCGCTGCGCGCCGATCCCGCCATTGTTGCGGTCGCCGATGCCTGCGCGGTCAAGCGCGCCCAGCGTCAGTGTCCCGTCCTGCGCAACTATGCCGAGACCCGCTATGGGGCAAAGACCTGGAAGTGCCAGCGTCGCGTCGTTGCACGGATCGAGGCCAGCACGCTGGGCATGGACATCCGCTATGTCGTCACCTCGTTGGCAACAGGATCGGCCGAGCACATCTACGACACGCTCTACTGCGCGCGTGGTCAGGCCGAGAACCTGATCAAGCGCCACAAGTCCCAGCTCGCCAGCGACCGAACCTCGTGCCGCTCGGCCAATGCCAATCAGATGCGCCTGATACTGCACACTGCCGCATACTGGCTGCTATGGCGCATCCAGCAGGCGATGCCCAGGACCGCTGCTCTGGCAAGCGCGGAGTTTACCACCTTGCGCCTGCGGCTGCTCAAGGTCGCTGCGCGCGTCGTAGAAAGTGCTAGCCGCATCCGCATTGCCTTCGCTTCCGCCTGTCCGGATGCCGACCTGTTCCGCGCCCTCGTTCTCCGGCTGAAGCCTGCGCCGACGTAGCCCATGCGGCAGCGCCGCAGAACTCCGAGCCCAGCCCTTCAACCCGAAAAGCCCATCAATCCGAATGCGGTGAAACAAACGCCAGCGATGCCGGTCGTCCGCGCAATACAGCCAGCCGCAGCAAATGCCCAGAGCGGGCCCGAAACCGAGCGTCGTGAATAAGAGAGGCTAGGGTTGAACATCGCACGCTCGCGACCTAGTATGAAATATTCATAACGGCGAGAAGCGAAGATGGGCGACTATTCCAGAATGACGATCGTGGTCCCCGAGCCGATGGTGGAATCGATCCAGGCGGCAATCGCGGCGGGGGAATATGCGTCGGTGAGTGAAGTCGTGCGCGATGCGATGCGGCTGTGGAACGAACGCCGGGCATTTCGCGCGGAGGAACTGCGCGCGCTGCGCGCTGCATGGGACCGGGGCAAGGCCAGCGGCGTCGCGGGGCCGTTCGACATGAAGGCGATCATCGCGGAAGCAAAGAGCGAAGCGAACGCCGCGCGCTGATATGGCCGACATCATTATCTCGCGCGAGGCGCAGGCGGATTTTAAGCGCATCTGGCATTATATCGCCTTGGATGATGAGGCCGCCGCTGACCGGCTTCTCCTTGCGATTGATGAAAAGATCGGGCGACTTCGCGACTTTCCCAACTTAGGCGCGCCGCGCGAAGAAATTTTCCCCGGCGCGCACACGCTTGTCCACGGCAGCTATCTTGTCCTCTATGAATATGATCCCGCGGTCGATCAGATCGAAATCGTCGCTGTCGTGGAAGGGATGCGGGATCTCGACCGTCTGTTCTGACGGATGACCAAGCGACCCCGCTCGGCGAGCTGAGACTAATACTGCTGGCCTGAAACGAAAGTAAGGCAATGCAAGTATTTCCGCCGACAAAGCCTCCGCAGACATTAGACTTCTTGCACAGCGAAATGCTGGGCAGGCCAAGACGCTGCCTTAAATCCGCACCCGCTCCACCTCTGCCAAGGTAATCTCGTCACGGCGGCGATCGTAGATCTGGGTTGTTCGGGTGGAGGCGTGGTTGGCCATGGCGGCGGCGTTTTCCAGCGTACCGCCATTTTTGAGGTAGGTGGTGATCCCGGTCGCGCGGCAACTATGGTTGCCGATGCGGGTTTTGATCCCGGCGGCCTGCGCGCGGCGACGCACCATCGCATGGGCGTCGGGCTGGCTGAGCGGCGTTTGGCTTAGTTGCTTGGTTTCGCGGCTGATGGTGCGGAACAGCGGTAAGCGTGGCTCGGTCAGGCCGCATTGTTCGATATAGGCCATCAGATACTCTTCGAGCTGATGATGGCAGGGCATTTCATGCCGCTTGCCGCCCTTCTCATGCAGGCGCAGCCATAGCCGCCGCCCCTGCACGAACACATCCTCGCGCTTCATGGCCAGCGCCGCGCCTACGCGCGCAAAGCTGTAGATCATCAGGCCAATCAGGGCCCGGTCGCGCAGGCCCGTCTGGCTCGACACGTCGATCGCATCGAGCAGCGCCCTCGCCTCCTCCACCTCCAGCACCGGGGTTCGGCCGCTGCGCGACGAGTAAGCTGGGCCGCGTACGCTGGATGCCGGGTTGAACGGGAGGATCTGGCCCACGACCAGCCAGTCGAACAGATGCCGGATCGCCGCCAAGCGCTGCTTGACCGTGGGAGCCGACAGCGACTGGCCCAGTTCCTCGATCCAGCCCGCGATATGGATGGGCGTGATGGCGGTCAGATCGCGCACGCCGTGATTGAAACACCAGACCAGACAATCACGTGCGGCGCGTGCATAGGCGCGGCGCGTGTTCGCGTTGCGGATATTAGCCGCGAAAAACTCCAGGAAGCGGGTGCGGGTGCGCTGGGACGCATCGGCGATGATCGGCAGCGTTGGCGACAGGGTGACGAGGCTGGTCATCGGGGAGTTTTCGGGCCGCAATCCATGAACAGGATTCTAAATGCAGATCATCCTTTGATAAAGGACATTATCAAAGGATAATACGGCTTGAGGACAGGAACGGCTCATCAGCAACTAATTTTCGCCCGCGATGACATTTACGTTCCTGCATGACCCTTGCGATCGCGCAGGCCCTGCCAGCCCTCACCGCCGATCGGGCATGGGGAAAGGTGGACGTTGAGGGTCTGGCGATTGAAGTGGTTCGATGATCGGGATTCGCAAGGCCATGGCGTCATTCTCAAGAATGCGCCAATTCGTGCTTTCGAGTAGAAATAGACAGGCATGATTTCGGGGATGAAATGACCGTCACAGCCACTGCGCAAGGCGAATTGTTTCGGCTCGACAGTCCGCTGACCGGCGAGATCCGGGGCGAGCGGTCGCTGATGGCCTTTCCCTTTTTCGCGCTGAGTAAGAACGCCTGGATGAAGCCGCCGGCCTATGCGACGCCCACCGTCACCATCGAGGTGCCGACCAGCGCGCGGGATCGCCGCATGCCAACTGCGCGTCCGCAGAAGTTTGTGCATTCACGTCGGTAGGGGGTAGGTTCCTTTTCACAGACTCTTTTTTTCCAGCTTCCTATGCGGTGCGGTCCGATGTTGCTTTGCTTGAGGAGCTTCGTTACCGGCAGTGGGGCACGAGGCGATCGACCGAGCGCATAATTTGAAGGAATAAGGATGTTGCGCGGTACAATGCCTGTGGAAAATACTGGTCGGACAGCGGTTTTTACCATCAGCTCCAACAATTACATGCCTTATACTCGTACTCTTGTTAATTCATCAGTTGCGGCGCATCCGGACGCTGATCACTTTCTATGCCTCGCTGATACCAAGGTAGGAGCGAAAAACTTCTATCCTGAAAAATGTCAGATTTTGGAAACGCGCGAACTAGAAATACCTGATTTTCCGGGTTTTGCTTTTCGCTACGATATTATGGAAATGAATACGGCAGCCAAGCCGTACATGTTTCTGCATTTGTTTGATCTGGGTTATGATCGGGTCGTTTATTTCGATCCAGACATAAAGGTTTATCGAGAAATCACCCCTGTGTTCGAGGCTTTCGATGCCGGAGCGCGGGCAGTTTTCACTCCTCACCTGACGGAACCTGCTGAAACGGCAACGCCGCCCGATGACATTACGATTATGCGCGCCGGTATCTACAATTTGGGTTTCGCCGCGTTCCGCCGCAGCGAGGGTGTCGAGGAGGTGCTGCGCTGGTGGGCGCGTCGTCTGCGATACCAGTGTATCAATGCACAGGATGACGGCATTTTCGTGGACCAGAAATTTATGGATCTGGTTCCCGGCTTTCTTCCTGATGTTACTATTCTACGCAATACGACGCTTAATGCTGCTTATTGGAACTTGTTTCAGCGGCATCTCGAAGAGAATGGAGAGGAAGATTGGTTAGTGGATGGAGATCCGCTTATATTCTTCCACTTCAGCGGATACGATCCACGAAATTCCCAACAGTTATCAAAGCATACTGCAATGTTTTCGGAGAACAATGGCGAAGCATTGCTTAGCCTTCTTCATGATTATAAGAATGATCTAAAGATTAATGGGCTTTATTCTACACCTAAGGCAAATTATGCATATGAATGCTTCAGAAGTGGCGCGAAGATACCAACTTTCGTGAGGCATTATTTTCGCAATAATCATTTCACTTGGAATGGGGATCCGTTCGAAAATTTCCAAGACTATCTGGAGCAACCATCTCTAGGTACGGCCGAGGCTCCCGACGGGCTGATTTGTACCAACCTGATGCATGCCCTTTGGCAGACTTCAGACTATCTGCGCATGACCTACGATCCCGCCACGGCTGCGGGTGTAACCGGCCTAGCTGAATGGTTTGTTCGCCATAGTCACCGATCAGGCATTGATCCCCGCCTCACGCATGCAATTATAGAGCGCGTGAGCAATGCGCGTCGTTGGAAAAGGGACAACCGTCCTCCCGCGTCCCAGCCCTCAAGCGTTGATATATCTGTTATCGGCTACCTTACAACGAACACTGGTGTGGGTGAAGTTGGAAGGCTGACGCTCAAGTCTCTTGCGGGTTCTGGCCGCCGGATTGATGGCATGGATATCGATCTGAACGTCGCTTCCTCCCGCACCAACATGGAGGTGGAATCCTTCATGAGCGATAAAGCAAGCGGCCGGCTGCATATATTCAACGTCAATGCCGACCAACTGCCGTTGGTCCAAAGCGCCTATAATGATCGGTTAGGGGCCGGGGCATATCGCGTGGCGATGCCATTCTGGGAACTTGCGGACTTTCCTGATCCCTGGATCAGCTCTTTCGACCATGTGGACGAGATTTGGGCCCCTTCTCGATTTATTCAGTCCGGACTTGTCATGAAGACGAAGAAGCCCGTGATCCACATGCCGGTCGCTCTCGACTTCACAATCAATCAGATCTTTGATCGCAAATCACTGGGGCTGCCGGAAGAGCGTTTTATTTTCCTGTTTTCCTTCGACTTCCTTTCATTCAGGAGCCGCAAGAACCCCGAAGCGGTAATTGCTGCCTTTAGCGCTGCGTTCAAGGGAGCATCCTACAGAGACCATGTTTCTCTAGTCATCAAATGCGTCAACTCGCACCATGTGCCGGATGAACTTCGGCGGATACGCGAGGCGATAGACAGCAGTCTGGACGTGCATATCCTAGAGGCCGAACTGACCCGTACCGAGATGCTTGGACTGGTGCAGGCTGCTGATTGCGTTGTTTCACTGCACCGCAGTGAGGGGTTGGGGCTACTCATCGCCGAAGCTATGGCGCTGGGTACGCCCGTCATCGCCACGGACTACTCAGCCACCACCGATCTGGTTACAGCTGACACCGGCTATCCGGTAGAATACAAGCTCAAAGACTTGAAGGCTGGCGATTATCCATTCGCCACAGGTCAGGTATGGGCAGATCCGGACATCTCCCATGCGGCTTGGCAGATGAGGAAGGCCGTAGATGATGCAGGTAACAACGATGAAATGTTGGAACGTGCGAGAGCCAGCATCATCGCAAATCATGGGACTGAAGCCGTTATCCGTGCCCAGGAGCGGCGATTGCAAGAGCTGGGATTGTAAGACAGATGAGCAACGGCACAGGTAGACGGAACGATGGGAACAAGAGCTTCATGGATGAAGGCGAACACAGGGACGTAACAGTGCGTAACGATACGTCGGATAAACCCGCCGCCATCTCAAAAGTAAGGCAGGTAGGAGTGGACACGCGTAGTCGAGAGGCGTTTGAGTTGCTCAAGCTTGGGGAAGCGATCTGTAATCTTCAGGTAGATCAGCGCAAAATGCGGTTGAGCGCAGAAGACATGCGGTTTGAACGTGACCGCTACAAAGCGTCCGCAGCCGCTTTTCAGGACAAGCTGGTCGCTGCGTTGAATGAAAATGCTAGATTGCGCGATCTACGTGAAGTGCTCAGCGCCCTTTCACTGGAGAGAGGCGCAGCTTTGGCGGAAAGAGATGATGAACGGAAGCGCCTGACGGCGGCACTGGATGAAAGCGAAGTGCGGTTTGCGAAAATGCACCAAGAGAATGAGCATCTGCTAGGCGAATTGCATGAGGCTAGGGGGCAGGCAGAAGGCATGCGCCAGGCGTTCATAGAAATAACGCGCAATCTCATCAAAGAGGCCAGGTCGGCTGACGAGTGAGCAGCGACGTAGCGTTAGTATCGAAGCGGTAGAGCGCCGGCGAGGCAAGTGAATTTTTCTGAATATAGGGGCAAGGTTATGACCATTAGCCGTGAGGACGTAATCTGGATTTACAAAATTTTTCTCGGGCGTGAACCTGAGAGTGAGGATGTTATCGCACACCAAGTGAATAGCGGTAAGTCTCGTATCGAAATGATCTCGCAAATAATAGAAAGTGAAGAGTTTATCGGCAAGCACATAGTTTGTTGAACCTCGCGCAGTAAGCTGGACGCCTCGAAGAACCTATGGATTTTCGGCTGATGGACGCGCGCTGGCGCGAGGCGGCCTGGTTGGGTGCCTCGCAGGTTTTTTTTCGTCCGATTTTGCGGCCGAACCGCTCTTTGTAGGCCAATTCGATATCAAGCAGGCGCAGTTGGGCCTTCGCGCCATGCGAGGCGCTGAAAGTTTAGACCAGGTTCGCCATGCCGATCTTGATCCTGGCGCGGGCGATGCCGATGGTTCGGACGACAAGGCCCATCCTGCTTCTGCCCGGCAAAGACATGCTCGACGGCAGCGCGGACCTTTGAGCGCCGTGCATTGGCCCCGGCCGCCCGTTCGGGCAGTGGGCGCCTGGGCAACCGCTTTTGATGGATATTGCTGGTGAACATACCCCTGGCGAGGAACGCCTCGTCTTCTTCGATCGATAGGCCGTGTCGGCCCACCCCTGAGCAGTGTTCTCCTTGCTGATCAGATCGGGCAGTTGCGCCCCCTCATGCGCTTTGACAGCGCTCGCATCCCAAATGCGGATCAGACCGTGGACCCGGGACCCGGTCGATGCCAATATGATTCTTATCGCCGAACATCGGGGATGGCCAGATCAACCGTAAGCGGTAAAAATCCCCCACGTGGTAAGATCCCATGATCCAATCTGATCGGATCCTGCTCCATTTTTGGCCTGTGGGCGGACCAAAAGCTGCCGCTGTCGAGCGGCGGGCGTTGTATCGGTGCGCGCCTCGCTATTCCAATATATGGTGATGGGCGCTACCCCCAAATTCTGACAAGCTTACCAGTGATGCTGGGACTTGATGTCGTCTAATTTGTTTCAAAAACTCCGATTATCTGACCTTAATAACATGCGATAGGTAAAATCCGATCGCAGCGCTTGACGACAGGTCCGAACCAAATAACAACAGATGAAGGCGGCATAGCCTTGTCGTGAAGGGCATATGTTTATTAAGGCAATAATATCATTCATTAAACGATAAATCATTTGATAATAATTTATATAAAACCTCTGATGATTAAATATCAGGAAAATAAATGAAAATAATTGAAAATATTGGCGGAGAAATAAGTCCGATATTCTTGCATTCTTCATTTCGGACCGGAAGCACGTGGGTGTGGTCAAAATTTAGAAGTAATTCTGAATGCTATTGTTACTATGAGGTGTTCAACGAAATACTTCAGACGATAAATTTCAAGAATATCCTACAATCTGCTTCCACTTGGAATTCGCACCACCCAGCGGGTGCGCCATATTTTTCAGAATTCAGCCCATTGTTGGATAAGGTCAAAGGCATAAAAGGCTTTGATGAACGCATGTCGTTTGCGGATTTTTTTCTGGATTTAAATGATGATGAGGATCGGGTGCGTCGAACGGGCGCCTATCTTTCTTCTCTCGTGAGTTTGGCGCAGCAAAACGGACGGATCCCGGTATTATCTTGCACCCGGAGCATCGGGCGCGTCAAAATGATTAAAAGCCACATCGGTGGGACGCATATTCTCATTAAGAGGCGTTTGCTTAATCAATGGTTCTCTTATTCAAACCAAGCGCAAAATTTAAATCCTTATTTTTTTAGAACTATTATTCAAACGGTCCAAGCAAAAGACGCGGACAATTTCATAATAACGATAAATAATTTATTGACAGAAAATGATTTCAATCAAGATTCATTAAATGAAAATCATGATACTTTGCTTATTGCATTTTTGTGCCTGCATATCTATCTTAATTTTAAATATAAAGATAACTTCGATATAATATTAGATTTGACAAAGGGGGTATCTAATTCTGATCTGAATGCAGATATACAGATGATTCTTGATCATACATCCGTACAGGTCGATCTTTTTGATTACAGCGATATTATTTCAGCGCCCCAAAAATTGATTGGGGATATTGATCGCGTTTTTAGCATGGTGCGCTCGCTCTTCGCACAGGGTATCGCAGGCTTGAATGACGATGCGCTGCGCAATGTTGTTGATAGCGAGCTGGCTGATTTCCGCGAAGGATATGAACAATATTGTCGCATAGCTGGATCAGCGCATCTTCAGTTGGAAATAGGGGACGCTGCTCGAATGCGCCTGGAGACGCAATTCAACACCGTTACCGAGGAGCTCACGAAGGTTCATTCGTCCGCGAACCAGCAACTGGAGGAATTGACGGCGCAGCTAAAGGCTGCATCGGGGGAACTGGAAAGTATTGTCCCGCGCCTGCAGGCAGCAGAACTGACTTTGCAGCAGGAACACGCGCACCGTCAATCCTTGAGCGATCAGTTGTCGCAGGCAACTGGTCAGGTTCAGCAACTACAGCAGGAGTTGGAGCAGAACCAGACGCATTACGGCGCACTTGAGCGTCGATGCATGGAAAGCGAGCAGGCGCGGGTGTCTATCGAAGCGGCGATGCAGGTAGTCCAGGAAAGATGCTCTGCCTTGGAACAGGACGTTCAGCAGGAGGTGAGCAGAGCGGCAACGCTGAGCGCGCAGCTGGAAGCTGCAGAGGGGGAAGCGACGACCGTGGCGCAGAACCTACAGGAGACGGAGTTGGCGTTGCAACACGAACGCGCGCGCCATCAATCCCTTAGCGATCAGATGACGCTGGTGAATGAGCAGGTCCAGCGACTGCAGCAGGAACTGAAACAAAGCCAAACGCAATACGGCGTACTTGAGCTGCGGTGTATGGAAAGCGAGCAGGCTCGGATATCCGTCGAAACGGCGATACAGGTAGCTCAGGAAAGATGCTCTGTCTTGGAATGCGACGTTCAGCGAGCAGACCGTGCGCTGGAACAGCAATGGGCGGAAACACAGCAGGTCTTGGCAGAGCTAGAATTTATCGTGAGCGGCGAAGCAGAGGAGAAAGATGCTTTCGAGCGCCATTGGTCTACCATGATCAAGCGGCTCAGGTAACCCAAACACGTGCAGGTTTCCTTACCCTGGGTGGCCATGATCGCTCTCAGGGTAGCCCCCAAATTTGAGGAGTCTGGTCCCACAACCACGCTATAACCCCGTACAAGGAAGGGCTATCTCACCTTCAAGCTCGTGCTATAGGCGAAGCCATGAGCTTTTAAAGTTTTGGCTCGGCTAAGAGGGGTAAACGTTGATGCGTCAAATTAGCGCGCGACACGCTGTTCGGAATTTGCGGAGTATCGGTGAGTTTGCGCAGTGGTCTTTCCGTGATGAAAATTCTGACTCTGAAGGGTTCGAGAGTACGAGGGGAGACATGGCTGCGGGACGAGTTTTCCGCGAGTTTACGCCTAATATCACTCCCAAGTTCACATTGGGCACTGATGCCGCTGTCTTCACCAGCGGTTCCTGTTTTGCTCGCGAGATCGAATTCGCGCTTCATTCGCTGGGCAAGACTGTACTCAGCTGGTCTCCTGAGGAAAAGCTACTAGGACCGGATACCTTTAACAGATATAATACTTTTTCTGTAATTAATGACTTTCGATTGGCAGATGCCGGCTCTTATGATGAGGATCTGATATGGGAGACGCCGCTTGGTTGGATCGATTACTCTTCTAACGGTGTCTACCCGTCTCGAGAAGAATTAGTAGCCGCCCGAAAATCGTCTATTGAAATCCACAAAAGGATATCTCAAGCTGATGTATTCGTCCTAACCCTTGGTCTGGTCGAAACTTGGTATGACATAAAGGCAGATACTTATCTGAATTTTACGCCAAGTGAAGTACTTTCAAGCAATCTTAGCAGGTTTGAGTGCCGCGTTACAGATTATGATGAAAATGTTCTGGCAGCAAAGTACTTGATTAAATTCCTACGAGATAAATTTAATCCAAACCTAAAAGTGATAATAACAGTTAGTCCTGTACCTCTGTTAGTTTCCTTTACCGGTCAGGATATAGTTCAAGCAAATACGTTCTCGAAGGCAACATTGAGAGCGGTTGCGCAAAAAATAGAGGAAGAAGATGAATTAGTAGACTACTTCCCATCATACGAAATCGTGACTATGTCTGATCCTAATAAGGCATGGCTGCCAGATTATCGACACGTACGGCGCGAGACTGTGTCTCGTATCATGCAAACTTTTATTGAACATTATTTGAAGTGAGGGGCCGTCGCCTTAATCCCCTTTCCTCGGTTCGCCTCAAAATGAAGGTACGTTCGAAGTGAGTGATTCCTGCGAACGGTCATGATCATTACGCTGGACGGGGGCTTGGCATCGGCTCGAGGTCCATCAAGCGAGCCTGGTTCCTTGGTCCGTGGTGCGCAAGCGGGGCTTGACCAAACTCCGGAGTTGAACGCCTTCACCACACGGCAACGCCTATATAACGATATGGTGCTGGCGAGTGGGAGAAGATTGGGGAGTTCACTGTAGCGCTGCTATCTGAATCCATTGGTGGGAGGCGTGCGAGATCAGTTTCAGGAAGCGGTCCTTGGCCGACATCATTCGTGTGCTGCATGAGTGGCAGGATGTCGCCTGCCATTGAGGAAGACAGTGCATAATTCGTGCTTTCGAGTAGAAATAGCAGACGTGATTTTCGGGGATGAAATGACCATGACGGCCACTCCGCAAGGTGAATTGTTCCGGCTCGACAGTCCGCTGACTGGCGAAATCCGCGGCGAGCGGTCGCTGATGGCCTTTCCCTTCTTCGCGCTCAGCAAGAATGCCTGGATGAAGCCGCTGGCCTATGCGACGCCCACCGTCTCCATCGAGGTGCGGCCGAGCGCGCGCGGGGTCGCGACCATCTATGACAAGGAAATCGTCCTCTATATCGCCAGCCTCATGGCGCTGAAGATGGATGCGGGCAAACAGGTGTCGCAGGATTTCATCTTCACCGCGCACGACCTGTTCAGCGTCACCGGCTCCAACCACAGCGCCCGCTCCTATACGCGTCTGGCCGATGCGCTGGAGCGTTTGCAGGGCACGCAGATCAAGACGAATATCGAGGCCGGGGGCGAAGGCGAGGACGGTTTCTTTTCCTGGCTGTCCGAAGCGCGGCTGCAATATGCGCGGTCGGGAAAGGGCGAAAAACGGCTGAAAGCCGTCAAAGTACGGCTGTGCGACTGGCTGTTTCGCGCCATTTTGCGCGATCGCCAAGTGCTCGACTATGCCTCCACCTATTTCCAGCTGGGACCGATTGAGCGGAGGATCTACGAAGTCGCCCGGTCGACCTGCGTCGATGACGAGCCGCTGGAAATGGACCTGCAGACGCTGAAATTACAAATCGGGTTTCAGAACCCCCTGTCCAATTTCCGTATCGCCATGCGCCAGATCGCCGCCGCCAACACGATCCCCGACTATGACATCTTGTTGATCGAGGATGCCCCGGCGGCCGACGATGACGGTCCCCGCAAGGTGGGGCGCAAACCGGCCAAGGCCCGGGTCATCATCACCCGGCGCACGTCGCTGGCGATAGACGATCAGGATGTGCCGGCCTGATCGACTGACGCGCATGACGTGGCCCCTTCAGGATCGGGGGCATCTGCCTCGATACCGCTCCTATGATTCGCAGACGGACCCAATTCCTACTCGAAAGCACGAATTGGAACGGCCTATTCCTACTCGAAAGCACGAATCGAGCGGCAATTCCTACTCGAAAGCACGAACGATTTTCAGCTTTCCTACTCGAAAGCACGAACCGTAAGACCTTCCACCCCACACTATATGCTGCGAATATGGCGCTGCTGGCGCGGGGCCAGCTGAGTTGGATGGAAAGGACGGCTGTGGCCGCATAAAAGAACGCCCGGCACGAAGGCCGGGCATCCGTTGGAATAGTGGAGCGACGTCGCCAAACGTCGAACCGGGAACCACAAGTTCTTTCTCCCTACGCCATATAGAACGTCGTTTCAAGGATGCGCGCTTCGCGCCACGCTCTCTTTTTGTCTGGTGGCGGCCCTTCACACGGAGGGACGAATGGGAACTTTTGCCCTGGGCGATGCGCTGGTCGGCGCGCTGGCCCATGTAAAAATCGCGAAATCATCGCAGCATAAGGCCAGATCGGGCGCGCCGCATCCGACCGGTGCACCGGTGCTGCGCGACAGTGTCGAGGCAGGCACCTTCGAGCATGTGTTTTTCGTGGCCCCGGCCAAGGGGGAAACGGATCGCCTGTTGCGCGCGGCGCGACGGATTCTCGATGCGGGCCGCCAGCTACGCAGCGAAGCGCGGTGCGACGGCCGCGTGCTGACACCGGCGGAACGGCTGCTCACCACCCTGACTGCCGCGAGTGTCCGTGTATTCGAGGAGATACTCACCCTCGCCCGGCTGAACCGGGGGCGCGTCTTCCCCAGCTATGATTATCTGGCGGAGGCGACCAGTTTGGGCCGCGCGACGATAGCGCGGGCGCTACGCATCCTGGAAGGCATCGGCTTTCTCGTGCGCCAGCGGCGCTTCAAGCGGGTCGAGGGCGATGGCCCGGGCCCCCGCTATGCGCAGACCTCCAACGTCTATCGCACTTTCCTGCCCCGGATCGTGCGCGATCATCTGCCGCGTTGGATGCGCCCTGCCCCCCTGCCCGACGATCAGCTGCAACGCGAAGCCGACCGGATTGAGGAGATCGACCAAATGCTGACGCGCCTGACGCTGCGCGAACAGGTCGATGCGACAATGACCGGTCCGCTCGCCAAGGTTCTCGCCCGTCTTGGGGCTGCGATCGAGAGCCAAGAGCGTGAGTCTCAAAATCATCTGCAACCGCTCCCTAAGTCTTCTATAAAGGAGAAAAATGGAGTTGGCCAAAATGGCCAACCCGCCAAGGCTCTGTGGAAATAGCTGCCCGCTGTCATCGAACCTGCCCCTGCTATGCTGATCGCAAGGCCTGAACGCTCCGCTTCGCGGCGCGAATGCTCCCAACAGGAGCAAGCGGCTTTGACGCGCGCAAAAACAGCCATGGTGTCGTTGGCCAGCACGGATATGCAGATTGGAACGCTTTGACAGACAGCTTTGATGAAGCGCTGCAAAAACGCGGTTTCAAAGGATGATTGCGTGAAAGATAGCTATCCAGTATCCTATGTTACTAGATAGCTATCTGATAGCCTATGGTATCGATATATTATCTTAAACCTGTCTGCGATGACCACAGGTCATCCTCTCCGCTCAAGGTTTTTCTGCTTTTTCCAAGGCGGCCAGCGCCTGTTCCAGTATCGCGCCCAGAGGCAGGTCGCGTTCGTCGGCAATGCGGTACAGGGTATCAATGGTTTCCTCGGTCGCCTTGATATTGATCTGGCGATTGCGCCCGGTGACATGGCGCCGGGGTCGGCGCGCTACAGGTGCAGCCGACTCTCCCGCCCCCGTTGGCGCGCCCTGGGCCTTGCGGCTTGGGAAGCCACTGGCCTGCGCCAACTGGTCGATGGCTTCGGGTGCGATCGGACGAGTTTCGCCTTGCGGGGCAAAATCGTCCAGATCGCCGAAGGGATTGGCCCGGCTCATTGCGCTATCTCCTTTTGTACGGCAGCGCCCCGCTTCTCGCGCAGCCGCTCGATCACCTCGACCGTAAACTGTTCGGCATTGACGATCGCCTTGTCGAGATTGGACACATCCTTCCCGTCCAGATGTTCCAGCGTCTGCCGAAAGGAAAATATGGCGCGAAAGGCTTCGCGCTCATGCAGTTGCACCGCGAACATCGGCACGCCGGCATCGACCAGCCCACCCTGGATATGTCCCATCGTGCGCGTGCGGATGATCGGGCTGGTGCGGGTCAGCAGCACGCCATAGGGCACTGCCCTGCCCGTCATCTTCTCATGCTGTTTGAGCACGCGGATTGCCCGGCTCGCCTGCTCGGCGTCAAGCTGCGACCCCTGCATCGGGATCACCACCAGATCGGCCTGGCTGACCGCCAGCAGAACGATCTTGGCCGCTGTTCCTTCCAGGTCGACGATGACGAACGGCGCGCTGGCCGCCGCTTCCTCGATCCGGTCGAGAATATTGTCCTCATCGACATCGGCTACGATTGAGAGGTTTTCGGGTAACTGCGCGCCCTTCCCCCAAGCCGCGATCGGATGATTGGGATCGGCGTCCACCACGCACACCTTCGCGCCACGCGCCAGCTGGGAGGCGAGGAGGAGGGCAGCGGTGGTCTTGCCAACGCCCCCCTTGGGACTGATAAATGCGATGGTTGGCATGGGATATCCTTTAAGCTATTGGATAGCTATCTGGTAGCTACTTATTGGTCAATGCACGTGTGGACCCAATCATAATGAGATAGAAATTTGCACGCTCGACCGAGCATGTACAAACCGGATGATGGGCTTTCTCAAGCAATATCTAGCTGAAAAGGGGCGCGATAAATCTCAGGATTGCAATTGCCAAAATCCCCGTGCATTGCGCTAATTGCCTATCTTTGAGGCCTTATTCAGCCCAGGGTTGCGAGAGAGTCAGATGTGTTTGGGGCAAAAGTCCTGATCATATCTTGGTTGTGCTGGAACGAAATATATAGAGAGCCATGCTATGAATTTGGTAGATCCTGCCTCTAACTCTCTACTTGAAATCAATAAGTCCAAATTGCCTCCCACAATAACCTTTTATCTGGCTCGCAACGCGACGAAGCGGGCGCGTGCCGCAGCCCGTAGACAGGACTGGGCTGTGGCTGTGGAGACCTACCTCCAGGCTTTGCGATTAACACCGAAAGAGGGGCGTTTATGGGTTCAGCTAGGCCACGCCTATGGCCATCTGGCGTTGCCGGAGGCAGCAGAGCGCGCCTATCTGAATGCAACCCACGCACAACCCGATTATGTGGCCGGGCATCGCCATTTAGGATATGTGCGTCGCGGCACGCATCTCCATGATCAGGCCATGGGATCGTTGGCACGGGCGTTATTGCTTGAACCAACGGATCGGAGCATTGCTGAGATATTCCTCGCTGAAAAAGGGGAGGCCGGAACTCAGGAAAGTCTCAACAGAGCGGCGCTCGCCCATGCCGACGAGTGTCGGTCCGACCGCCCATTAGGGTTGCAGGCAGGTTGGCTGAGATCGAAGGCGCGGAAAGCCGCGCGTCGTCAAGAATGGAAATCTGCGGAAAAGCTGTATGTCGCACTGACGCGGATTCAGCCAGGCAACCCAGACGCTTATCTCCAGCTTGGTCACACACTCAACGAACAAAATCGGCAGCCAGAAGCTGAACTTGCCTACCGCCGCGCGATAGGCTGTGACCCGCTTTATGCCGATCCATGGTTGCATCTGGGCTATGTGCTGACCGCCCAGAACCAACATGGCGCGGCTCGTGAAGCCTTTGCAACTGTCCTCAGGCTTGCGCCAAATCGTCTAGATGCTCATCCGATACTGGCCAGCGCTCAGAGTGTGCAAGAACCGTTCCAGGACCTTACAGGAGCACAAGCGATGGCGTGTCCCCCTTATCTGGGGGAACGTGAGAAAGCCATCTGGAACCTTTTGGCGACACATATTCAGAGCAGGCATTAATTAATGCGCATAGTGATAGACATGCAACCATGCCAGAATGGCAGTCGACATCGGGGCATTGGTCGACATTCCATGTCTTTTGTTCGGGCAATGGTGAAGTCCGGGCGTGATCACGAATATATCCTCGCGTTCAATCGGTCTTTCCCAGACGGTATCGACGAGATCCGGCGTTCCTTTGACGGATTGCTTCCGCCCAGCGCTTTTGTCATTTACTCCGTGCCTCCCATGGCAACGGCAGCCGATCCCCTGAATGCGTGGCGGAACCGCGCCGCTGAAATGGTGCGCGCGCATTTCCTGGAAAGCCTGTCGCCTGATATTGTATTCGTTCCCAGCCTGTTTGAAGGCTTTTGGGACAATACCGTCGTTTCCGTTGAAAAGGATGCACCCTATCTTACGGCTGTCACACTCTATGATCTGATCCCTCTGGAAGATCTGCCGCGTTACCTTGGCGGAGAGGATGATCGTGCTGCCTATTTTCGCCGGCTGAACGACGCGCGTCACGCCGATCTGCTGCTTGCCATTTCACATTACGTTGCCGATGAGGCCGTCGCCAGGATAGGTGTGCCGGAAAACAAGGTCGTTGTCGCATATTGCGGGGTCGACGACATGTTTCAGGTGCCCCAGGATGATGCGCTTGAAACGATGGCCCTGCTGAACCGTTACGGCATAACACGTCCTTATGTAATGACGGCAAGCCCATTGGAGCCGAGAAAGAATATCGAAGGTCTGATCGCAGGGTTTGCGAGCATGACGAAGCAGGTGCGAGATGGCCATCAGCTTGTCTTTGCAGGCAAGATGGACGCATTCGCCCAACGCTATATAAGCGGTCTGGCAAGAGATGAGGGTTTGGCGGAAGGCACGGTTGTGTTTCCCGGCTTCATTCCCGATGCTGATCTGCCCACATTATATCATCGCAGCAGCGTTTTTGCCTTTCCATCCTATAGCGAAGGCTTCGGCTTGCCGCTGCTTGAGGCAATGGCCTGCGGTACGCCAGTCGTTGGGTCATTCTGTACCAGTATACCAGAAGTGCTTGGTCGATCCGATCTGGCCTGTGACCCAGCCAATGTCGTCGAAATTGGTCAGGCGATCGAACGGATATTAACCGACACAGGGCTTCAACAAGAACTGAGGGCATTCGGACCTCGCCGCGCAGCACTATTTTCTTGGGAAAAGTCAGCGGCGGTCGCACTGGACGCGCTTGAAATGTTGCAACGAGAGCGCGGTCACGCTGAAGCTATCGAGAGACAAGATAAGGAAACCGAAGAATCGCGGATGGCGATGGCCTTGCTGGTGCCGGACGTTCCACCCGAACATCGTCTTGCCGGCCTCACCAATGCCTTGGCAGCCGCGCTGGCCGACAGGTTTGATCTCACTATCATTAGCGATGGTAGCACCCCCACGAGCCAATGGTTGCGCGCAAATTGCGCCATTAAGGATATCAGCTGGTTTGAAACCCACACGGATCGTTTCCACCATATCCTTTATAGTGCGGACTATATGGCTGGCGCAGATTTCCGTCAGCTCATGCATCGCCAGAAGGGCAGCCTGCTGCTGGTCGAGCGCCTTTCCCGGCCAGATGACAAAATGTTGAGCGGGCGTAAGCTTTTTGATGGCGCCGAACTGGCCCTGTTTGAATCGCACGGTTTTAGTGGCCTGACACAGGCTGTGGCCGGGGATCTATTACTCGATGATATGATTCTGCTTCTCACCAGAGATCTGATGGAACGCACCACTAATTTCTATGTGGAAGCAGACGCACGGGTTGAGCATCCGGCCCGTCTCGAAATCATGCCGATCGCGCTGTCCGAGGAAGCGCGCAAAACGTTTTGCGACAAGATAGGCGTCAGCGAAGCGCCCGCCATGATTGTCGCAATCGCCGCAGATGGCGACATGGTGTCCAGGATAATCCAGGATTTCCGCGTTGCATGCGTCGGTATGGCCGACAAGCCGGTTCTGATCGTTTTTTGCCGCGATGGTGAACGGTCATCAGACGATAAAAAAAGCAGCAAGCTGACGGACGGGGTTTTCCGGGTCGGCTTCGATCTTGACTCCGTCTATTGCGGCCTTTTGTCGACGGCGGATATCCTGATCGTCGATGACGCTCTGTCGGATAATATCAGAAACAGGATCGGCATCGATTATCCCGCAGGGCGCAGACATTCGGTTAGTGACCTCACGCCTGCGGCGCTGGGAGAATGGGTGGCTGCGCTCAAATCATCCAGGAGCGATGCCTGCGACCTGGACTTAACCGGCGCAAACAAGCCCGGTGCGGTCAATGCAGCACAATTGATCGACAGGGAGAAACGGGCGCCGCGCACGAATGATGGCGCGCTTAAGTCCTTCATAGCACGCCTGCCCGAAGAAGTTCGCGGAATAAGGCCCGACAGCAACGATCTGGCAAAGGTGGCGGTCGCGCTTGCACGCAACGAAATATGCGCGAGAGAACCACAAATTTATATCGACCTGACGGCGTTCGCGAGATTCAATCCAAGCCATCGTCTCGACCAG
This sequence comes from Sphingobium aromaticiconvertens, assembly GCF_037154075.1. Lineage (NCBI taxonomy): Bacteria > Pseudomonadati > Pseudomonadota > Alphaproteobacteria > Sphingomonadales > Sphingobiaceae > Sphingobium > Sphingobium aromaticiconvertens. Next base: position 8,450 of record NZ_JBANRJ010000004.1, on the reverse strand, counting down.
ATCGTCAGGAATTGGCTGCAGGTTATTTTCAGACAAGCCGGGAACAGAGTGCGCGCCGTTTTCAGTGACGGCAATAATTTCGTTGTGGCTAACAAGTTCACAGCCAGAATGTGCGGTGTTGCGAACAGTTGTCTTAACGATCATCTTCTGGAGCCTCAGATCGGTGATCGCATTGTCGGTTTCGATCTTTTCCATTCTTTCACCGGCAGCAGCGTCGATCTGCTTCGGGCAGCGCGTAACGACGGCGTGGCGTTGAGCTACATTTTGCTTGATAATCTGGCCTTTCAACGCGACGCGCTGATGGCCTCCTTTGCCGCGACACTCCTGGCATGGATCGACCAGACCGATTTATCGAACCATAGTTCTCTGGCAGGATTGCCTCAGGAAAGGACGGAATCTGCGCTGCGACAACTGGCATCGCGCGACGATCGCGTGCAGGCGCTGTTGGATGCGGACATTCCCGTCGCCGTTCTCGACTGCCCTGGCCTGTTTACCAATATTTCAACTGCGGCCGAGGCCTCTACCGCCATGTCCCCGGCGCTTACGCGAGCGGTCGACGAATGGCGCGTGCAAAGGCGAAAGCCCGATGCGCCCGCTCGCGACGGCACCAACGCGGCTGATCTTGGGCATGTTGTCGCTGGCCATATCCTGGGAAGCTACAGCCTCGCCATCATCAACCGCATGCTTGCAAGAACATTGGAAGCAAGCTTTCCCGGGCAGGCCCGCTTCCTGCCGATTGAGACGGTGCCTATCGGCCATACCGAGGGCGTGCCTGCCGATGACAAGCCGCTCATGATCGAATTGTCGACACGAACGGCCCCAAATCAGGGCAATGAGGTCGTTATCAGCCATCACTATCCCGTCGTGATCCCCGAAGGAGATTACCGGTTGATGATGGCCCTGTTCTTCTGGGAAGAAAGCGCGGTTCCAGAGCATACGGTCCAGCGCCTTGCAAAGAGCTTCGATGCCATCATTTCGCCTGCGCGGACGGTCACGAACGCGCTTTTGGATTCAGGATTGCCGATCCCTGTTGCGACGATCGGGCAGCCTGTCGATATTGAGCCTTATGCCGCTCTTGCCAGCGGCAGGCACTCGCGTGGTAAAGAAATCCGCTTCCTGCATGTGTCCTCCTGCTTCAAGCGGAAGGGTGTCGATGTGCTTCTTGAAGCATGGGCGAAGGCCTTCACCTCCGCCGATCCCGTTCGCCTTGTCATCAAAACCTTTCCGAACCCGCATAATGATGTGGAGCAGCAACTGGCGGAATTGACGGAGCGCTACCCCAATCTTGCCAAGGTCGAGATCGTCAATCGGGACGTTGAGCAAAGGGAGCTGCTACAATTTTACGCCGATGCGGACGTGATGGTTCTGCCATCTCGAGGGGAGGGCTATAATCTGCCAGCATTGGAGGCGATGGCGTCCGGATTGCCGCTGATCGTTACTGGACATGGCGGGCAGCGCGACTTTTGCGGCATGCAGGAAGCCCGTCTGGTGGATTATCGCTTCGCGCGGTCCGGAAGTCACGTCAGCGGACATCATTCGCTTTGGGTAGAGCCAGATGTCGAGGATCTGGCAGCCGCGTTGCGGGAGCAAGCCGATCCCGAACAGTCGGCTGTCATCGAGGAACGGCGGCAGCGCGCAATTGCGGCGGCTGCAAAGGAAAGCGACAAGACAGCTTGGCTGCATCGCTACACCGCGATGGTCGAGGATCTTCTTTATGCCTCAAATCGGGAAACAGCGCGTATCGCTTGGATCAGCACTTGGGGCGTTCAATGCGGTATTGCGCAATATTCCCAATATTTGATCGACCATTTTTCGTCGGCCACGCAGCGCGAATTGACGGTAATATGCGATCATCGGACTGCGCCGAGGTTTGTTTCTCAGGCCCGTCATAGACCGGCTTGGCCTGTTGAAAATGTACCGAAAATTGATCCTATCCTGGATGCAGTTGGCGAAATTGATGCGGAAGCCGTGGTCATCCAGCATCAGGATGGGCTGATTTCCTGGGATCAACTTGGCCGTATGGCGTTAGATGATCGTTTGGCTGACAAGGTGACGGTGATCATCTTGCACAATCCCGGCAACATCGTGCTTGCCGGGTCCGATGAAATAATGCTCCTGCTCGAAGGGCTGGGGAAGGTCAGCCGGGTACTTGTACACAATGTCGCCGACATGAATTTCCTTCTGTCGATGGGCCTGAAGCACAATGTCGGTTTGCTGCCTCATGGGGCATTTGCCAGAGACCAAGCACCGTGGCCAAAACGTTTTGGGCCGCAGGATGCGCCAATCATCGGTTGTCACGGCTTTTTCTTCCGCCACAAGGGCATAGACAAACTGATCCGAGCCGCGGCCTTGTTACGTCAGGAATGGCCCAATCTTAAGCTGCGCCTTGTCAACGCCCAGTTCCCCGGGGAAGGGCATGAAGCATATATTACCGAGTGCAAGATGCTGGCGCAATCGCTCGGCCTATATGATGCGATCGAATGGTATCAGGAGTTCATGCCGATCGAACGGGTCAACGACCTGCTGGTCGGATGTGACATCGTTACTTTGCCCTATGGCGAGAGTTCGGATTCTGCCAGTGGCGCCGTCCGCGTGTCGCTGGCGAGCATGGTGCCGCTGGTGGCGACACGGGTCAAAATCTTCGCGGAACTTGGTGAGGCAGCCGCCTGGGCGGACAGCAATGAGCCGGAAGAACTGGCCGAGGTGATCGGCTCCTTGCTCCGAAGTCCTGAAAAGCGGCGGACGGTCCAGGCTGCGATGCACGAATGGCTGAGCGCACATGACTGGAACCGTGTTGCCGGCACTTTGGAAGGTATGATTCAGGGATTGGTGCAGGAAAAGCGTCTGGGATGGGATTTTCAGCGCAATGGGCATTAAGAGGCAGGTGAGTGAATGGGAGCTCAATATCTGTCTCAAGTCGTTTGCAATGAGCGGCAGCAATAATGTCTTGTGCCATTGTTATAGTATTTACGCATAGTTTTGTAATTTAAGAGGAATATGATGAAGACAGCAATAGTTACCGGTATATCTGGACAAGATGGAGCGTATCTTGCTGAGCTTCTTTTGGGCAAGGGGTATAAAGTTTATGGAACTTACCGCCGTACAAGTTCTGTAAATTTTTGGAGAATTGAAGAACTTGGTATTGCGAATCATCCAAATCTGTCTCTGGTAGAATATGATTTAACCGACTTGTCATCCAGTATTCGCCTTTTGCAGACGACCGGTGCGAGCGAAGTCTATAATCTGGCAGCACAAAGTTTTGTCGGCGTCTCATTCGACCAGCCTGTCACGACCGCGGAGATCACTGGCATCGGTCCGCTCAATCTTCTTGAGGCGATTAGGATCGTGGATCCCAAGATCCGTTTCTACCAAGCGAGCACCTCCGAGATGTTCGGTAAGGTCCAGGCCGTTCCGCAGGTTGAAGATACGCCCTTTTATCCGCGAAGTCCCTATGGTGTTGCAAAGCTGTACGCGCACTGGATTACTGTCAACTACCGCGAAAGTTACGATATTTTCGGCTGTAGCGGCATATTGTTCAATCACGAAAGTCCGCTGCGTGGCCGGGAGTTCGTAACTCGGAAAATCACAGACAGCGTCGCAAAGGTGAAGCTGGGAAAGCTCGATTGCCTGGAACTGGGCAATCTCGATCCCAAGCGGGATTGGGGTTTCGCCAAGGAATATGTCGAGGGCATGTGGCGGATGCTTCAGGCCGATGAGCCTGACACCTATGTTCTGGCGACAAATCGCACAGAAACCGTCCGTGATTTTGTGCAGATGGCATTCAAAGCTGCCGAGATCGATGTCGAATTTTCTGGTAAGGAAGAGAATGAAATCGCGGTCGACGCCGCTACCGGCAAGACCGTTATGCGCGTCAATCCCCGCTTCTATCGTCCCGCTGAGGTCGATCTTTTGATCGGCAATCCCGAAAAGGCCATGAAGAAGCTCGGCTGGAAGCCGGAAACCAACCTGGAACAGCTCTGCAAGATGATGGTTGATGCTGACCTTGTCAGGAACAGCGTAAATGCCTCCTTCTGATCTCCTAGAGGAAGATTTCAGGATTATATTGATTGCGTGAGGACCTGGCGACGCTTGTGTCATTAGGTCGATATGCCAGCATGGCTACGGTGAGATGTCTATGAGCAAAATTTTGATTACGGGCGTGGACGGCTTCACCGGACGCTATCTGGCAGCATTACTGGCGAACCAAGGCGATGAAATTATTGGACTTTCGCACAGTCTGATAACTAATCCGGTCGATGGATTGGCGGCATCACATGTGTGTGACCTAACCGATGCTCAAGGGCTGAAGGACGTCGTCGCGGAACTCCGGCCCGATAAGGTTGCGCATCTGGCCGCGATCGCCTTTGTTTCTCATGGGGTAGTCGAGGATATCTACCGAACAAACATCGTCGGCACTCGTAACTTGTTGGAGGCGGTCAGCGCCGTAGGTGGGGCTAAAGCCGTACTTCTTGCTAGCAGCGCCAATATCTATGGCAATCGCGTCAGTGGTGCGATTGACGAGACTGTCGTGCCGGATCCGGTCAATGACTATGCTGTAAGCAAGATTGCGATGGAATTTGTTGCGAATCTCTATCGGGAACGACTGCCGATCATTATCGCGCGCCCATTCAATTATACCGGGGTAGGTCAATCCATCGATTTCGTCATTCCCAAAATCATCGATCATGTTCGACGCAAGGCCGACCGGATTGAACTTGGTAATCTGGATGTTGCCCGCGACTTCTCGGATGTAAGGGACGTTGTGTTGGCCTACGCTACCCTTCTGTCCGAGCCTAGTGCCGTGGGAGAAATCTTTAATATCTGTTCGGGCGAAGCACATTCATTGCGAGACGTGATCGAGATGATCAAAGATATATCGGGGCATGATTTTGAGGTGACCGTTAATCCAGCCTTTGTTCGTAAGAATGAAGTAAAGATGCTCTGGGGTGATCGCAGCAAGATCGAGGCGATGTCGGGTCAATGCTCAGTCTACACTTTACGAGACACGCTTGCATGGATGCTTGAAGGGCAGTAATATAGTGATATAGGACTATGAAAAGCGCATATAATGCGGCCCGACATTGTAATAAAAAGCCCATGCTATGCGAATCGAGGTGCAGGCGAATGTATTAAATCTTTCGCCTGCTGCAGCTAAGATCAGAGATTAACCGATCGGATAGTAATTTCTATTGTGCATGCAAATTATGCATGTGGCGGGCATGAGCTTGGTCGAAATCAGAATAAAATTGCATTTTCCCATCATGAAGAACAGCAAATTTTGAGCAGTGATTTCTAACATATTCGATGTCATGAGAAATGATCAGCATAGCACGATCACGACGTTTTTGGAAAAGCTCTATCTCACATCTTTCGTGAAACCGCGCATCGCCAACGGCGCTAATTTCGTCAATGAGATAACAGTCAAATTCTATAATCATGGAAATGGCAAAGGCGAGTCGCGCGCGCATGCCTTGTGAATAGGACCTGACTGGTTCTCTCAGGTACAGGCCTAATTCGGTAAAATCGGCTACGAAATCTATATTTTGTTTATAATCCTGTTTATATATCCGGCTTATAAAACGGACATTGTCCAGCCCTGTTAATGCGCCTTGGAAAGCGCCACCAAAGGCCAACGGCCAAGAAACAGACATATTCCTGTTTACGTAGCCTGATGTCGGCTGCTCTGCTCCACTAACAAGACGGATCAGGGTAGACTTTCCTGCGCCATTACGCCCAAGAATTCCGAGCTTTTCTCCATGATCTAACGTGAAGGAGATATCATTCAATACAACACGGTCTCCCGACCGTGTCGGGTAAACTTTGGTTACATGTTCGACCTTGATCACTCCGGTGTTATCCTCAGACTGACCACTTTGATTTGCGCCAGCGCAATTAAGGTAAGCGCAATGCACCATATCAACAGATAGGGAAGGTCGTAATGAGCCCGGATTTGGTTACCGAAATAGCCCTCGCGCACGATCTCTACACCGTTCACCATTGGAACGTAGAGCGCATACTTCTGTACTGAAGTCGGTAAGGCGTCAACCATGAAGGCTGCTCCTGAAAGCGGAAAGGTAATGTAGGATACTGGGTGCCAGAATCTGTCAACCAGTTCGCTCCTTTCACTTAAAGCTCCCAACAGCATAGCGAGGCTAGCACCGAACCAAGCAAGTAAAAGCCAGCCTGCAGTTACCAGAAGAACATCGTCAGGTGGCTCTAGCCAACCGATATAGATGTAGAACAGGCCAAGCGTGATGAACGAGATCGTCGCTCCGCCGGCCTCAAGCAGAAGGCGCGCCAGGAAAACATCGATTGCCTTGACATTGCGATGATACATGAGCGCAAGATTGGGTCCTATGGCGCCGATGCAGCGGGCAGGCATGTTACGCCACAGGAGCACACTGGAATAGCCTGTGAGCGCAAAGGCCACGATCGGTAACGATGATCCATGGCTCGCATTGGATACTGTCCACAAAATCGTAACCCCGGTCGTGAACAGCATGGGTTCGACAAACAGCCAGAGAAAGCCGATATTGTGTCGGCCATAGCGGGTGAGTATCTCCCGCATAAGGAGCGCATAGATCACCCGGCCTTGGATCGTTGCGCTGCGGCGGATCGTGGCGAGTTGGGAAAAGGCCGTCATGGTCACTAGTCCCGGTGTTCCAGCATGCCCGCGACCAGCATACTGATGATGGCCCATGCGGCCAAGCCCAGGATGAGGGTCGAAAAAATGCCGCGCCAACGCCTTGGCTCCAATGGTTCGTCGGGGGCATTGGGCTGCACGATACGCTCGACATAGGCCTGTTTGCGGTTCGCTTCGTTCCGCGCATCATCCAAGGATGCCATGGCGCTCGCCAGTTGCTTGTCGGCGAACTGGTTTTCGAGCAGCACGCGCTGATATTGGGCGGCGCGTGACGACAGTGACTTGCTGCTGCCGGCGACAAGGCCAAGCTGCTTGTCAATTTCATCGCTCAGGCTTTTGGCCCGCGCCACCAGAACCTCGATCTGGGGGTTCTGGGGGGAAACGGTACGTGTTTCCGTCAATTGCGTCCGCGTGGCGATCAGTTCGTCCTGAAGCTTTGAAATCATCTGGATCTGGACGGTCGCCTGCTTTTCAGGGTCCACGATCCCTACTGCATTGCGATAGGTCGACAAGGCCAGCGCCGCGCTTTGCGACTTGGCTTTGGCGTCATCGACTTCCCTTTGGGCAAAACGGATCAGATCCTGCCGCCCGCGTTCGTTCAGCGTGTTGACCGTAGCCTCGGCCATTTCCAGCAGTTGTTCGTTGAACCGGCTTGCATCCTGCGGCTTGAAAGCGCGAACGGTAAGGGTGACGATGGAGGAGGAAGTCTCGTACTTTACGTCGACCTTCTTTTTATAATATTTGTACAGATCCTCGAAAGTCGATCCTATGCCAAAGCCGGAAAAGCGATCGAAAGCGGATATCGATGGATCGGAATAGGCGTGTGTAAAGGCGTTTTTCCGGTTAAGCGCCTGCAGGGCGTCGCGGGACTGGACATAATCCTGAGCCGCGTAAACCTCATCCCCCGAATTGGCGAAGCCCGAACTTTTGAACAGCGCCCCCAATCCGGTCGGTGTCGATTTTTCGGGGCTTCGCACAGTGAAGCGGGATTCGGAAATATAGACATCCGAAGCAATGAAGCCGAAATATATAGTGGCCAGCAGGGTTGGAATAATGACCGTAAACAGGAATAGCGGGCCGACCTTCTTAAATCTGCCCGTGATTTTTTCCGGCATCTGCATAATATGTGGCACGCTTTTCTGATTTTCCTGCGGACGTTCAACGCCAGCTTCCGTTTCGGCGTGAGCGGTATCCATAAACGTAATCGACCCTGATACAAGCCAGCATCCGCGTGGGATATGGGCAGCGCCCGCCCCTAGCCGCCTTGGCCCTCATCGTCCAGCAGGCTACTGAAAAAGTCTCACCTTGTGGCGCGATTTGAACAGTGCTGGCTGGCAGGCCGCCAAGGACTGAGGGTTCTGGACCATTGCCGGCCTTTATACGGGCAATGGCAAATTATCTCCTGCGTCCTTGATCCGCTTCTTTGGTTCAGCCATAGGTCAGCACCTTTCGCCCACGAACCTGCTTGTTTGTATATTTGGATCTGGCTGAACCTCGATGGAAAAATCACTTATGTCAGTCCGAATGGTGGGAACGGCATGCCTAGCGATGGCGCTTTCAGGCTGCGCCATCATGTCTTCTTCCGGTCCGTCCGCGCGCAGCATCAACAAGGCGGAGCAGGATCATCTGGTCGGTGATGCCAATATCAACGTCATAGATGTCACAGATGCGGTGGTGCGCAATATTATCGCGAAAACCCATACATCCTCCTTCTCCGAGGATCTGGGCGAAGGTAGGCCGATCGGTTCGGTGATCGGGCAGGGCGATGTGCTGGACATCGCGATATGGGAAGCACCGCCTGCCACCC
>NZ_JBANRJ010000003.1 GCF_037154075.1 Sphingobium aromaticiconvertens | reverse complement strand
ACGGGCAACCAATACCGCTACGACAATTCCTCCATGCCATCCGTCGTCTTCACCGACCCGCAAGTCGCCAGCGCCGGCCTCACTGAAACGACAGCACGGGCGCAAGGCCTGGACATCAAGGTTTCGCTGCTCCCGCTCGATGCTGTGCCAAGGGCACTGGCAGCACGCGATACGCGGGGTCTCATCAAACTGATTGCCGACAAGGCGAACGACCGTTTGCTGGGCGGCCAGATCATGGCACCCGAAGGCGCGGATTCGATCCAGACACTGGTGCTGGCGATCAAACACGGCATGACCACCCTGGAATTGGGTGCAACGATATTTCCTTACCTGACCACTGTGGAAGGCCTCAAACTGGCGGCCCAAACGTTTGATAAGGATGTCGCCAAACTGTCTTGCTGCGCCGGGTGATTGTTCGGGGATCAACCGGCAACGAATGGCCTCCCTCCAGTGCAAGCCGCTTTGGTGTCAATTTTGTTATTCGCCTCAGCGGGAGAGCAAAATGGCACGACGCCGACTTCTGACCGGAGACGAGCGCCGGCGCCTGTTCGATCCTCCTGTCCAAGAAACCGCGATCATTGGGCATTATACCCTTTCTGCGGAAGATGTTGAATTGGTTGGGCGCCGCTATGGTCCAGCAAATCGCCTCGGTCTGGCTGCACAAATCGCTTTGATGCGACATCCCGGCTTTGGTCTGCAACCCGAGATCGGGCTTCCCGACGTCATTCTTCAGTACCTCGCGGCACAGTTATTCGTCGATCCTTCCTCCTTCTCTGCATATGGTCAGCGCGCGCAAACCCGTACCGATCATGCCGATCTCGTGGCGCGTTATCTTGGCATACGCCCGTTTCGACGCGGCGACCTGGCACTTGCCCTGAATCTTGCCGCGCAAGCCGCCGAGTATACAGACAGAGGTGAACCGATTGTTCGCGCCCTCATGGTTGGCCTGAAGGGTGAGCGGTTCATTCTTCCGTCAGGCGACACACTGGAACGCGCCGGTCTTGCTGGCCGGGCACGCGCACGCAAAGCTGCCGCAGCCGCAATCGTCGAAGGCCTCAGCTCTGCTGAACTGACACGGCTAGACGAACTCGTAATCAACAACCCGGATTTCGGCATGACACCGCTGGCGTGGTTGCGTAATTTCGAAGAAGCCCCGACTGCGGCCAATATCAATGGCTTGCTTGAGCGCCTGCGCTATGTTCGCGGCATAGGTATCCACCCGGTAGTTGGGGGCGCCATTCCGGAATTCCGCTTTGCCCAATTTGTCCGCGAGGGCGGCGTGGCACCGGCATTCCTGCTTTCGGATTACAGCGTCAATCGCAGGCGGGCGACGTTGACGGCCGCAGTGATCGACCTTGAGGCCAGACTTGCCGATGCCGCGATCCAAATGTTTGACCGACTTATCGGCGGCATGTTCACGCGCGCGCGGCGTGGGCGCGAGCGTCGCTACCAAGATAGTATTCAGTCGGTGGGGCAACTCATGCGGCTGTTTGGCGCCACGATTACAGCACTTGATGAGGCTGTCCAGAATGGCGGCGATCCGCTCGAATTGATTGACGAAGCGGTGGGCTGGCACCGGCTTGTTGCGGCAAAGGCCCAAGTAGATGCCCTTGCTGATCTTGCCGGCGAGGACGCACTGGTAACGGCAACCGAGCGTTACGCCACGCTACGGCGTTTCAGCCCGGCATTTCTGGACGCCTTCACCTTCAAGGCGTCTGGAACAGGGACGGCACTGATCAAAGCCATCGATGTCATTCGCGATGCGAACACACGAAAGTCGCGCGACCTTCCCGATGGCGTTCCACTGCCATTCCCCAATCGGCAGTGGAAGCGTCTCATCACCGAAAGCGGCCGTATCGACCGCCGACGTTATGAAATTGCGATCATGGCAACCTTGCGTGATCGTTTGCGCGCCGGTGATGTATGGATCGAGGGAACCCGCAACTATCAGCGCTTCGATGCCTATTTGCTGGGTCGGCGCGACGCCGCCAAAGTGGCGGATGTGCTTCCGTTCGATTCAAATGCTGCATCCTACCTCGCTGACCGGGCACGAAATCTTGACTGGCGGCTGCGCCGATTTGCCAAGCAGTTGAAAACAAACAAGCTTGAGGGAGTGTCGCTCGAACGAGACCGGCTCAAGCTTCAGCAAATGCCGCCTGTCACCCCACCGGAAGCTGAAGCCCTCGATCGCAAGCTCGATACCCTGCTTCCCCGCGTGCGCATCACCGAGCTGCTGCTTGAAGTCGCCGAACGCACTGGTTTTTTGAACGCATTCCGTGACCTGCGCTCAGGCAAGGAGCACGACAACCCCAGCACGGTACTCGCCGCAATTCTGGCTGATGGCACCAACCTCGGGCTGGAGCGGATGGCCAATGCCAGCGAAGGCGTCAGCTATGCCCAACTCGCATGGACCCACAACTGGTATCTTTCACCCGAGAACTATCAGGCCGCGCTGGCCATGATCATCTCAGCCCATCACGAATTACCCTTCGCGCGGCATTGGGGCGCTGGCACCAGTTCGTCGTCCGATGGCCAGTTCTTCCGGTCGGGGCGGAGCCGTTCAGGGGCGGCGGACGTCAATGCCAAATATGGCGCCGAACCTGGCGTGAAAATCTATTCTCACCTTTCCGATCACTTCGCATCATTCGGATCACGGATCATGTCCGCGACGGCAGGTGAAGCGCCTTACGTGCTCGACGGGCTTGTCCTGGGCGCCGGCAACCTTCCGTTGCATGAGCACTATACCGATACCGGCGGCGCCACCGATCATGTTTTCGCACTCTGCCACCTACTCGGGTTCCGCTTCGCGCCCCGGCTGCGCGATATTGGCGACCGCAAGCTGGGTTCGATCGCTGCGCCATCGACATACAAGGGCATCGAAAATCTGATGGGCCGCACCATCAAAACGGCAGCGATCGAGGCCGATTGGGATGACATCGTCAGGATTGTCGCCTCAATCAAGGATGGCACGGTGGCGCCGTCAGTAATCTTGCGAAAACTTGCCGCCTACAAACGCCAGAACAGGCTGGATTTTGCATTGGCTGAACTGGGCCGTATCGAGCGCACTTTGTTCACGCTCGATTGGCTTGAACAACCGGAACTGCGACGTGCCTGTCAGGCCGGTCTCAACAAAGGCGAGGCGAGGCACACGCTTGCCGCCGCCATCTATACCAACCGGCAGGGTCGGTTCACCGATCGCTCGCTGGAAAATCAGGAATTTCGCGCATCTGGGCTGAACCTGCTGATTGCGGCGATTTCCTACTGGAACACGGTCTATCTCGACCGGGCCGCCCAGCACCTCAACGCTGTCGGCACGACGTTCGATGCGGCACTGCTTGCGCACCTTTCTCCGATGGGCTGGGCGCACATCAGTCTGACCGGCGATTACCTCTGGGAGCAGGCCAGGCGACTTCCAGCAGGTGAATTCCACCCACTCAACGAGCCAATGGCGCGGTTGAAGCGTGTAGCGTAGCCCATGTTCCGCTTATGTCCGAGAAATCGTTGTCTGGCGAACAAACCTTGAGGTGACGCCAATTGGTCGGTGGGCGGCATCCGCATGATTTCGTCGGGGTTCATGAGGTTTCGGGCGCTGATATGGGTGCTGGCCGATTGGGTGAGCTTGGCCCCGCCGATCCTGCTGCCCTGGGAATAGCCCGCCGTCTGATATTCGAGGGTTTCCTGCCCCAGCGTTTTCGATAGCAGTTCGGCGGTGGCGAGGTCGTTCACCCCGAACGCCTGGAACACCCCGGCATTCGACATGAAGGTGCCCGCGCGCTCGCCATAGAGGGCGCGCAACTGGTGCATGTCCTGCAAGATCGGCCAGAGCTGCAATCCATATCCGGCCATCAGGCCCATGGCGCGCTCGACGGGTTCGAGCCTGCCCAGGGCGGCGAACTCATCGAGCAGGAACAGGACGGGCCGTGCCGGTTTAACCGGCGATCGCGCCATGTCGGTGAGCGCCTGGGCGACCAACAGCCGCAACCAGCGCGCATAGGCATCGAGCCGGTCAGGGGGTAGGCACAAAAACACCGTGGAAACCCCCTCTTTCAACCCCGCGAACGTGAAGTCTGACGCGGCCATGCTGGCGACGATCCGGGGGCTGTCGAGAAAATGAGTATGGCGCTGGGCCGACGACAACACGCCTGCGGCCTCGCGATCGGACTTGCCGAGCTGCCGGTTAGCGGCGCGGGCGATCAGGCCACCGGCGCCGCGGCTGTCCTGCATCAGGGTAAGCAGATCGGCGAACGCCTTGGGGGCGAGGGTCAGATACTCCCGCACCGTCGCCAGGGTGCGATGCTCGCTGTCCTCATGGACGACGGTATAGAGGATCAGCCCGGCGATCAGCGCCTTGGCTTCCTCGTTCCAATGGGCCTCGCCACCTTGCCCCGCTGGATCATGGACCAGGGCGTCGGCCAGCGTCATCGCATCTTCGGCCAGATCAAGGCTGGCCGGGTCGAGCCGGTCGAGCGGATTATAGCGGGCAGGGGGTTGCCCTGACACCTCGAACGGGTCGAGGCACCAGACCTTGCCCTTGGCGGCGCGCGCCCTGGCGGTGACGCGGGCGTTCTCGCCCTTGGGGTCGATGCAGATCACCGAGCGGTCGAGGGTCAGCAGATTGGGGATGATGGTGCCGACGCCCTTGCCGCTTCGCGTCGGGGCCATCGTCAGCAGGTGGGCGGGTCCACCATAGCGGAGCAGCTTGCCCGATTTGGCCGATCGACCGATGAGCAGATCGCCGTCACCGGATTCCAAGCCACGCACATCGTCCCGCGATCCGAAGCGGGCCGAGCCGAGCAGCTCGTTGCGACCGGCACGGCTGTTAATCCGCCAGACCGCGACCATCACCAGGGCGAACGCGCCCCAGGCGATGATGCTGGCGAGAACTTCCGGCAGCAGCTTGCCGACCAGATATTGCACGACCAGGCACACGACAAATGCGCCGACGATCGCGCGAACCCATCCTATCCCCCAATTGCCCCCGACCAATGGGCCTGCCATCATTCCTTCTCCTTCAGCCGCTTCAGCAGAGGGGCCATCAACGCATGGTCGCGCTCACGGGTTAGGAACATCGGCAGCTCGCGTTGCAGCAGGGGTGCGAGCTGGCGACCGGTGGGCGTATCTTCGTCTAGGTGGTGCAGGATGAACGCGCCAAGCATGATGCGCTCGCGGGTTTCAGCCTTGCGACGTTCGGTAGAGACGCGGGCCTCAAGCGCCTTTCGCCGCTCGCGCAGCTTGCGCTCATCCTCGCGCATTTTTTCAAGGCGTTCTTCAACGGGTGTCCGTGCCATGCCGTCCTCCTATGGCAATTCGCTATATCATCCGAAACAGCATGAGGCTACCTTATGAAGATAAGGGCACGCTTATACATTGGTTCCCAATGTGCGTGGTCCTCGTGGGGGCGTTGCCCCCGCCGGACGGCTCCCCCTTAAGTGCAGTAAGGCAGAAAGGCGCGGCGTCGTGGCGATCTACCATTGTTCGGTCAAAGTCATCTCGCGGGCCACCGGGCGCAGCGCGGTGGCCGCTGCCGCCTATCGGTCGGGCGAGCGGCTGACCGACGAGCGCCTTGGCAAATGCCACGACTACACGCGCAAGTCCGACATCGAGCATCGCGAGATCATGGCTCCCGATCGCACCCCTGACTGGATGCTCGATCGCGCCCAGCTCTGGAACGGCGTCGAGGCGGCGGAGCGGCGCAAGGACGCCCAGCTTGCCCGCGAGGTGGAAATCTCCCTTCCGCGTGAACTGGACGCGGAGGGGCGGCGCGCCCTGGTCGACACCTATGTGCGCGAGCAGTTCGTGTCCCAGGGCATGATTGCGGACGTGTCGCTGCACCGGGGCCATTCGGCGGACGGGCAGGAGCAGCCGCACGCGCATGTGATGCTGACCATGCGCGACCTGACTGGCGAGGGGTTCGGGAAGAAGAACCGGGACTGGAATGCGGCCGAGCGGCTTGAGGGGTGGCGTTCGGCCTGGGCCGACCATGCCAACCAGGCATTGGAGCGGGCAGGGTGCGATGAGCGCATAGACCATCGGTCGTTGAAGGATCAGCGCGAGGCGGCACGGACAAGGGGCGACGCGGAGGGGCAAGAGGATCTAGGTCGGGAGCCGTTGGGCAAGGTGCCGTTGTCGGCGGTGGCGATGGAGCGCAAGGGCAGGCCCACCGAGCGCGGCGACGAACAGCGCGGGGTGCAGGCGCGCAACCGGGAGCGGCGCGAGCTGACGCAGCAGCTTCGCGAACTCAGCGCCAGGATCGCGGAAACCATGCGCGGCATCGGCGACAAGGCCAAGGGCATGGCGCAGGGCCTACGCGACCGTCTCAGCGCCGCATGGGGTAGTCAGGACCAGGCCGACGATCGCGGCGCGGCCGAGCGGATCGCGGAGGCGACGGCGCAGCGGGTCGAGCGGGATAAGGACGCCCCGGAGCCGGGGAGCGCCGCCGAGCGCATTGCGTCGCGCATGGGCAGTAAGGGTGGCGGGTCGGATCACGATCAGGCCGAGCGCGACCTAGAGCGGGATCGCAGCAAGGAACGGGACAGGGGCCGCGAACGGTAATGGGTCAGGGTTGACAGACGTACATACAAACGCCATTATCCATCATGGATAGCAAAAATGTCGCTGGCTTCGATTGGGACGAAGGCAACCAGGCAAAATGCCAGAAGCATGGTGTCACGCTGGCGGAAATCGAAAGCGTGTTCGCCGGTACGCCGTCCATAGGGCCAGATGCCGCGCATTCGACGGTGGAGACGCGCTTTCTGGCGATCGGCCGCGCGAGCAGTGGCCGTCATGTGTTTCTGGCTTTCACCTGGCGCGATCGGGACGGAGCCAGATACATTCGCCCGATCAGCGCCCGTTACATGCACGCCAAGGAGGTGCAGCACTATGAGCAAGGATAAACCCATTCCGCTGTTGTCCAGCGATGAGGAGGCCGAGGACTTTGTGGGTTCGGCCGATCTGACCGGCTATGATCTTTCGGCGCTCACGCCCACGCGGTTTGAGTTCGGCAGCAAGGACGCGCGGATCAACATGCGTCTACCCGCGCAATTGCTCGAACAGGTCAAAGCGACCGCTGCCAGCAAGGGCATGCCGTATCAGCGGTTCATTCGTCAGGCGCTGGAGCAGGCGTTGCACCGGTAGGGCTGGCGAACACCATGGATGATAGCGACGATCCGGTGATGGCGCTGCTGGCGACCCAGCGGGCGGTACTGGCAGCGGTTGAGAATCTGGCGGGCCAGGTCGAGGCGATGCAGGGCAAGGTGGACGCCATGGGCGAGACGCTGGCCCAGCTCGTCGCTGGCGTCGGTTGCGTCCCGACGTTGGGGGATCGATTCAGGGATGCGACAGCGGAGGAGGCCGCGCGCGATCCAGCGCTCTACGCTGCCTATACTCATTATGTCGTCGCCCAGGTGATCGCCAAGAACCTTCACCGGGACAATCCCATCCTGGCAGAACAGGAAGCGGTGCGCGCACGGGACTGGATCGCGGATCAACTTGACCGGGGGCGACAGTTCGACATGGCGAAGGCCAAGCGTCGCGAGGATGGCGCGGCCCATGCTGTGATCGAACCGATCCATGAAGAGATGTTTGGTGGTCGCGTCAGAGTTGCGCGGCAGCCAGACCGGGGGCAGTAGCGCCCGGTTTGATTATGCTGCCTCCGCGATCCTGATTTCTAACGTCAGGCCGGATGCCGTGGCGAGGTTCACCAGCGCATCGAGGGAGAATTTGCTGAGCTTCCCGCGCAGCAGATCGTTGAGCCGGGGGCGGGTGATGCCAAGGCGTGCCGCCGCCGCTTCCTGTGGCATGTCCCATGCGCGGATACGGCTTTTCAGGGCAGACAGCAGCTCGGAGCGCGCCTTCATGTTCGCGGCCTCTGCCGGGGTGTCGGCCAGTGCGTCAAAGACGCTATCGAAAGTCTGGACTTCCATCGCCTATTCCTTCCTCCATGCCCGTAAACGGTTCGCGGCCAGCTCAATGTCCTTCTGCGGGGTCGCCTGGGTTTTCTTCTGGAAGGCGTGGAGGACAAGCACCGCCTCCGGTAACGTCGCCAGATAGATCACCCGGAAAGCCCCGGATTGCTCCCTGATCCTGATTTCGCGCACGCCGGGGCCAATGGTTTTCATCGGCTTCCAGTCGTCGGGATCGTTGCCGATCTGGACCTCGTTGAGCTGATGACCCGCTTCGGAACGGGCATCATCAGGAAAATCACGAAGCCGAGCGAGGCTGTCACCCAGGAACGAAATCTGTTTCACGAGGGTGGTGTATCAAATTCAATACATAACAGCAACCTACTTTGTTCCTTAGTAATAAGATACTGTTGGGAAATGCGAAAAAAGAGAATTGAACAACAGTATTTAAGCAGACACAAATATCGCTAATACCAAGACGAATAATTCGTGAAGGATGTATCTGCAAAAAGTAAATTTTAAAAATGTATTATTTTAATACATCACGGTTGACGGCGGTTCAGCACAAATATCATGAAATTTAGAAAGGTATGGTCCAAGTAGATAATCTAAATCATAGGAGATTGCCGTGAGTTACCTATCTATATTGCTAACCGTCATTGCCACGATCGCGACGGTCGCCTGTGCCATCATAGCGTGGCTAGAGCGTCAAGATCGTCTGCGTCAAAATACGTCGATCGTTACGCCTGTATGTCTAACCGTTTTCGGAGCAAATATGCACAGCGATGTACGTGATTTGCTCAGATAGAATCGCAGGATTTGGTGCACTAGGAACGCATAACTGCTTTGCCGTCAGTTCCAAGATACCGCTTTTAGGCGATGCCCTCGCTGTCTTCGTCCATTCAGTGAGGTAATACTGGGTGCCAGTGCTTGTATATGCCAAAAATCAAAAATTTTTAGATGGTAATACAATAGACAGATCTGTCGCTTCTGAATTTATAGTAAATTTATATTTAGCGATCTAGCCTACCAACGATTTTGTTTCCTGCCATGAGTGCAATGCATTGAGGCTCAATATAGAACGACATCGTTGTTATTACCCCTTCAAGGGGGTTGTCTATTGTCGCTTCTGGGAAAATACTACTCTGACGAAAATACGGTGATTTAAGTTTTCCTATCACGACAACTGAGGGCGATGCTTTGAAGGCACGGGCGTCATCAACAGCCATAGGTACAGTGAGGCTTTCAACGGGTGTTCCCCTTTTATAAGTATGAGCGATCGATGCCTCTTCGAAAGCCACCCCAACCTGTGTCACTCGCGCATCCTGAACCTCTGCTTGCGCGCCATAAGCGTTCTGCCCATTCCGAACGCCTTTAGTAATCCACTCTTGCCCGATGCGAATGGCGGTTTCCCTTTTTAAAGGCGATTTATTAACGCCTCCGCTGCCAACCCCCCACATCCGCAATGCCCCGATATTGGCATCATAGCGCACCTGAAACGGCTTGTAAGAAAAACGAGTTACGATCATTTCTGAATCGCCCAGAGCATTCGAGATCAGTTTATGCAGTCTCTCGATATTTTGTGCGTCGGTCATGAATTCATCAGATCCGAGAATTTTGCCTCCACTAGTACGATCTCTGCGGACTAACCCCATAAGTAGAGAATCTGCGACGAGCGGCTGCTTCGAAAAAACTATTCCATCACAACTATTCAATGATCTAACGCTATTTGCGTAGGATATAGGATCAATAATAGATTTATTATTAGGTTTCTTAGGAATGGCAGAAGATGGAATAAACGAAATTATCACAGCAATGACGCTAAATTTAAAATGTGATTTCATAGGAAAATCTCAGAATAATATGCAATGTCCTTGTAGGCGCTCGTCCGAGCAACATGAAGCCGTTTGATTGCATTCCAAAAATTTGTTCGATACGTGCCTTCATCATTCTCAATCTGATGCAAAAGTTAAAACTTTTGCATCAGGGCCATTGGGCGCTGGAATGGTGATTCCGCCCATGAAAAGCGCGCCGGATGTGCATCAGATTTTTGCATCACGGAGAGGCGCAGATTTCTGCGGTTTCGGGCCTGATGCAAAACTTGTGATTTTTGCATCGGTCTACTTGCGAACAGCTATCAAATACCGCGATGGCTGCACTGCTGGGCCCTTGCAATCTCGCAAGCTTGCAGACCGGTCGGCTCTCTGCGAGTACTTAAGTCACAAGGTCGGGGGTCAGTATGTATTTGTCAAAGCGGACGTTGACAGCGTTCGCCCTCCTTTTGGCTGGCTGCATCGCACTAGCATGGCTGTTTCTGCGGCCTCCCCCTACGGAACAAGGGCCAACAGCCTCAAATGATATCCCAGTCGTTATACGGACAAATGGGGGGCTTTTGGAGGTCGCTACGGTTAAGCATCGTCGCAGTTTCGATCTAACTAAATCGGCCACAATCCTTGGATACAAATTGCCATTCTGCAAGGAAACAGCCACCTATGTCGTAGATGCATTTATTACATATCGAGTGCGTCTCGCGAAGCGGTGGACAGGCGACTATACGGACGGCACATTACATCTTATCGCGCCTCCACCTGAGCCAGCTATACCCGTAGCTTTTGATACGTCTAGGCTGCGAGCAACTCTTGATGCTTGTCGTTTTGCGCCGAGTTTAGGTGCAAAAGATGATCTTCTTCGGTCTATTTCTGGCAAACTAGCTCGCGATGCACGCGGAGCGGCCTACATGAAATTTGCTCGTGGCGAAGACTCACGCAAAACAATTATAGAGTTTGCGCAGAAGTGGATGCTCAGTCAAAAGCGCTACGATCTTCCGAAAAATACTCCGATAGAAGTTATGTTTTCGGATGAGTGAAGATATGAACCAAGTGATCATCACCTACCATATAATTGCAGTAAAACAGCACCGGTGATCCACGGTGCGATTGTTTCATAATATTTTGCAGGATTCCTTGATATACCCAACAAAGCGAGCATCAACGTCTCCCGCCTTGGTGTAGATTTTCAGGTCTGTTCCGCTAGGGACCTTGGTCATCACTACGACCAGCTTTGGGGTGTGTCCGTATCCGATCATCAATGTCTTATCCGGTCCATCGTGGATGGGTATCGGCGTCGCGCCGCCTACCCTTGTGATCGCATCCGCGACACAAAATTCGAGATCGATCGGATTGTTCGGTGCCGCCAGCGTCGCGCGCAGCGGCTTACTCATGGTTTCCGTGATTTCCTGCGCGTACAACGGCTGGGCAATCGCAATCAAACCGATCAGAAGTTTCTTCATCTCATTCCCCTTTTTCGCCGTTCGCGGTCGGCGTCGATCGCTTTTGGTAGTTGCGAGAGAATCGGCAGTCAAAACTTTTGCATCAAATCGAAACCCTAGGAAAACCAGCCTCTTCCGTGATGCAAAAATCTGATGCACGATTTCGGTCATGATCTACGGCTATGCGCGCGTCTCAACCACTGGCCAGGACTTGGCCCAACAGCTCGCCCAGCTTACCGCTGCCGGGTGCGTCAAAATGGGTCCGTCCCCGCAAAGGGGCGGAATGCGACATAGGAATTCTGGCAAGGTATTGAGTTGCTGATAAATTCCCTCATTTTCATTCCCCCATTTACGGCCTGGTTTCAGAGGCCCTGTTTCAGGGGGAGGATACCGAAGCTGTCTGCAAGCTTCTTGTCGGAGAAATCGTATTCGCCCAGCATGTTGATGTGCGCCCAGGATTGCGGCGAATGGGCCTTGATACTCTGCATCATTTCGGCGTGCGTTTCGGGATCGGCGGCGCGTAGCCTGGTTTCGAGATAGAGATAATTCCAGCAGATGATGGCGTTCTTGATCAGGCGGTTGCAGGCTTCGGCTACCTGCTGATCCTCCTGGACGGTAAAGATGAACTCACGCGGACTGCCGACGGCCACCGCTCGGGTAAACCGGTTGGCCAGTTCGACCTTGTTGAGCATGGCTTCGATATCCATTCGCAGTTCGACGCCATCGATGTAGCGCAGGATGAACAGGGTTTTGACGATGCGTCCGAAAGCTTTGAGGGCGGTGTAAAGACTGTTCTGCCTGGAATATGAATTGAGCCGCCGGAATATATCCGACGCCGTGGTTTCCTTGAGCCTGATGGTGACCATGAGCCGGAGAATTTCGTCCCAGTGGGTACGGATGATGTTTTCGTCAACATATTTGTCGGGTTGGACGGCCCAGTTCTTCCGATTTTCGTGCGTCATGGACCTGAAGCCATACAGGGTTTGATGCTTCAGGCCCTTGATCCTGGGGGCATAGGCAATGTCGATGAGATAGGTGGCGCCGAAGATCGCTTCGGAATAGCCATGGGTGTCCGTCGAATGGATCGTCGATTTCACCACGTCGTTGTGCATCAGACCGTCGATGACGTAGGCGCTGTCGCGTTCGGCGGCGCTGAAGACGGTGGAATACCAGAGCAAGATCTTGTCGCTGACATAGGTGTAGGCGCTGCTTCCCTGACCTTTCCCAAAATATTTGAAGGAATGGCTGGCATCGAGGCTATCGCCGGTTACCTCGAACTTCTGGCCGTCACTGGCCGTGTGGGTCTCACCGGCATGGCGCCGGTAGATTTCCGGGAGATCGAGGCTGTCCATGAGGGCGAGGATGCGATCGTTGGCAGCAACAAGATTTTCGCGGGAGAAGTGCCAGTTGACGGCGTGATCCAGAGCGTCCTCCTTGATCGCACCGGATATTCGGGCCATTTTCCGCAGGCCGATCCCGCATCCCAGGCCAATGACGCCGGCCAGGAGAACGGCGGTCGAAACCGGGCGGGCGTATTGCTGGCGCAGATGCGACAGGCTGTCGGCAAAACCGCTAGCGACGTTGACCGTGTTGAGGATCTCGGAGAGCGGCACATAGTGCCGTTGCGGAAAGAGCCTGGAAAGGGCAGTCGTCTCGATCTCCTCCTGCTTGGGCGTGTTGAGCTTGATGTGGCCGGCAGCCGCGACCGTCGCATGAAGGTTTCTGCCGTCTGCGATATTGCTGTTGGTGAGGAGAAACTGGTCGCTCAGGGCTTGCTTCAACGTCGCAAGCACGGCGTTCGGGTCCGAGAAACGCGCCATTCCGGCGCGTTCCAGTAATTGCTCACGATCGCGCTGCCAGCGCTCTGTCCCGATCAGATAGCTATCCAGGGGCTGATATCTGTGAGATTGGGGCAGGTTTACACCGCCGGCTTTGATCGCCCTGGCGACGTGCTGGAACAGCATGACCTTATAAAGCGACGGCCTGAATTCCGCGCCACTTCCCACGGCCTTGCGCTCGTCGGGATCGAGAAAGCCTGATGGCGCCGATCGCGTCACCTGGCCATCGGCCTTGCGGAAATGCACCAGCGCCGCCAGCAGCGGCTTGATATGTGTTTCCGTCTGGAAGGACAGAGACTTCATGACACCCGACACCTGGTTTTGCAGGCGTCGGGATCTGGCTTCAAGAATGTCGTAATAGCGGGCGTCCTCGTTCTGCGATACGCTCGCGTCATCCTTCATGTCTTTCAGAATGGCATCGGACAACACTGGCGCCGCATCGACCGGGAACAGCAAGAGATGCAGGCTCTGCAGCTTGTCAGCGTCTGTGAGGTCGTCGGCTTCGAACACACCGCGCAGGGTGGCCATGGCCGATTGGAAATGATCTTCGAAAGCCTGTATCTGGGCCCGGAGCTTTGCGGCCTGAGACTTTCTCTCGACATAGCACCAGTCCTTGAACTCGCGGCTTGCCGCAGTCTCGGTAGCCTTAACGGAGCTGAGTAGCGTGGCCACCAGATTGTCCTGCAGCGAGAAGTATTGATGGACGACGAAGGCGATGAGGTGAAGATAGCGGTCTGCCGGCTTTCGACGCCGCAGATCGTGGGGATCCGATTTCATGACGGCAAGCGCGTAATTGCGGGCGCTGCTTCGATCCCAACCCAGGGCCGTAATGACCGGTTCGAGCTTGTGAAACAGGTCGGAGAGCTCCGTGTGATTGGCCAGCCTGTCCTTGACCGAACGGGGACGAACGGATTGTGAATTCTGCTTGAGGGCCGCCAGACGGCTCCGCGCGATCCCGTCTGTTTCCTCACCATCACCCAGAAGCAGGTCGAGTTCCCGGCCGAGTGCCGGTGGCAGGTGGGCATCGACCAGAGCCATCTCGCGCGTTCTGGACCGCCCGATCGCCAACAGGATCAAATCCTGCAGGCGCCGGTAGCCCGGCAAGGCAATCCGATTTGTCAGCAGATGGTCGACGGCAGCCTGGAAGATAACCTTCGGTTTCTCGTGAGCCCTGACCTTCTGGTCGATCATGAGAGACAGATGCGCTTCACCATCGCCACCGAGCGTCCGGAAACCGGCCAGGCGCTCTATTATCCGCTCGTGGCGTTGACGTGTCCGGTCGGGATAGGCGGCGGGTGCAAACATTCCCGCGTCATGCCCCAGCCGACTGGAGACATGTGCAATGTCGTTGTCGTGGAATGTTTCGGGGGCAAAGCAGCGCCGGCCATGACGGAAGTAGCCGGCATTTAAACAGAACCCGACCTGGTGGGCTGGATCCCGCAGTCGCTCGATCTCTTTTTGAAAGCCGAGTGGCAAATCGAAGGCAGCCTTGCGCTGGGCAGCGTTCATCCGGGGCGGTGTGTCGAAAGCGTTCTGTTCGCCGGGCGAGAGAATTTGCATGCGTGGCATAAGCTGCGTCTCTTTTCGTTTTGGATAGGGTTTGCTATCCTTTATCTGTGAGACGGGATATGATACAAAATCGATCATGCTGGCGGGCTGTTTCGCCAGCGTCACACAAACGACCGTCTGTGAAACACTCATGAAGCTCGGATATGCGCGGATTTCCAAAGCAGACGGCTCGCAGACCCTCGACCTTCAGATGGATGCGCTCACGGCGGCCGATGTCACTCCCGACCACGTCTACAAGGACGAAGCGTCTGGAAAGCGGGATGATCGTCCGGGGCTGGAAGCCTGCCTGAAAGCGCTACGGCCAGGCGACACACTTTATATATGGAAGCTTGACCGGCTGGGACGCGATCTCAAGCATTTGGTCACGACCGTACGCAGTCTGTCTGAACGAGGCGTCGGGCTTTGCGTCCTCACCGGCCAGGGCGCCGATATAGACACCACCACATCAAGCGGCAAACTGATATTCGGGATATTCGCGGCACTGGCCGAGTTCGAGGGCGATCTCATTCGCGAACGCACAATGGCGGGTCTCGCCGCTGCCCGCGCACGCGGACGTAAAGGCGGCCGCCAATTCGAGCTGACCAAAAACCAGATCCGCCTGGCCCAGTCTGCGATGGCCAATCGCGACACGAATATCGCTGACCTATGCCGTGAACTCGGCATTAGCCGCGCGACGCTCTATCGCTACGTCGGACCGAACGGCCAGTTGCGCGATCATGCAAAGCGGGTCCTCAAAGTCGCGTCCGGCACTCCGAATGCCCTCAGTGCTTGACCGAAATTCCTATGTCGCGTTCGGTACTTTTGCGGGGATGGACCCAAAATCTACCGCGAGAAGATTAGCGGGGCGACGGCCGAGCGGCCCCAGCTCAAGCGCGCGATCGGCGCGCTGGACGATGGCGACGTGCTGATGGTGACGGCGACAGACCGGCTTGCCCGCAACACCCGCGACTTATTGAACATCCTCCATGCGGTAAAGGAGGCCGGGGCTGGCTTCCGTTCGCTGGCCGAGCCGATGGTGGACACGACTTCACAATTTGCCGAGGTGATAATCGCGGTGTTGGGAATCGCGGCGAGCTGGGAGCGGGAGCGGATCACCGAGCGCACCGCCGCAGGGCGTGTCCAGGCAAGGGCGCGTGGTGTCAAATTTGGGCGTAGGACGGCCCTGACCTCACATCAGCAGGCAGAGGCGCTCGATAGGCTCGCTGCCGGTGACACGCAGCGGACCGTCGCCGCGCTGTTCAATGTCAGCCAGGCAACCATATCACGGCTTGTAGGGCGGTAAGGAACGATCGGAGACGGGCATGGAAGACGGCATCAGGCAGAGTTACAAGGATGAACAGATTCGCCTTCTAGAGCATGCGCTCACGCTTCCCTTGCCGGACGCCGTATTCACTATCGTTCATTACAACGATCACCGTAGGCGGATGGGGCCGAGGCCGCACTGCGATCCGATAGACCTCGCAGTCCTACACGACAGCTACGATCCCAATGAGGCCCCGTGACCGCGAAGCTGTGCAAAATGGCCATTTGGCTTCGCGCGTCCGGTGATCCGGGTTAGCATGCCGCTGCGGCGTGGATCAGGGGGCATGCATGAAACGACTGTGGTCGGTGGACGAACTGGGTGAACGCTGGACGCTGTCGCCCGACGATGTCGCGTTCATCGCCGGCAATGCTGATGCCGGTAAGCTGGGGCTCGCCTGTCAGCTGGCGTTCTGGCGGTCGCAGGGTCGCTTTCCGGATGAGGAAGCGGACCTCGCCCCGGCCGTGATCGCGCATCTCGCCGGCCAGATCGGCGTCGAGGCAGACGTCGAGAGCTACGCGTTCACCGGTCGCTCGGGACGCCGGCACCGCCAGCTTGTTCTCGAGCATCTGGCGGTCGGCACCTTTGACCATGCGACCGAGGCGGCGTTCCGGTCGTGGCTGCTGTCGGACATCCTCCCCCGCGAGCCGACACCGTCCGCGCTTGAGGACGAGATCACCGGATGGTTCGCCGCGCGGCGGGTTGTCAGGCCCGGATCGTACCGCCTCGACCGGCTGGTCCGCTCGCTTCGCGCCGGCCACGACGACGCGATGCTCGCCGCCGTCGGTGATCGCCTTGACGATGGATCCCGCTCGCGCCTGAACGCGCTGCTCGCCGACGATGGTGAGGGCGCGGCCTATACGCGGCTGTCCGCTGATCCCGGAAAGCCCGGGCTCGACAGCCTGCTGGCCGAGATCGCCAAGCTCGAGTTGGTTCGCGGGCTTGAACTATCGGCAGAGTTGCTCGGCGGCGTGCATTCCGACCTTGTGAAGCGATTCCGCAGGCGGGCCGCGGTCGAGAGCGCCTGGGAGCTGCGCCGCCACCCGGATCGTATCAGGCTGCCGCTGCTCGCCTTTTATTGCGTCCCGCGCGAGGCGGAAATCGTCGACGGGCTGGTCGACCTGCTCATCCAGATCACGCACCGCATCACGGTCAAGGCCGAGCGGCGCGTCGTGACCGAGCTCCTGGAGGAAGCAAAGGCGGTCAGGGGCAAGACCGGCATCCTGTTCAAGGGTCGTGCGGCTGAGCGGAACAGAAAAGTGTCATAAGGAGCCGTTTGGCTCAATGCAGCGATAGATAGTGGCCGGGTGAACATTGAAGGTCCTGGCGACGGAGCTGATTGATTTGCCCTCCAGAACAAGTTGGCGAGCAAGCTCGGCCTGATCGGGTCGCATTTTCTTTGGGCGTCCGAAGGTCACGCCGCGCACCATAGCCGCCTTTCGACCCTCGTCGGTTCGGCTCAATATTAGAGACCGCTCGAACTGGGCGATCCCGGCGAATACGGTCATGATCATCACGCCAGACGGGGACGTGGTATCGGCCCAAGGTTCATCAAGCGATTGTAATCCTGCCTGCTTTTCCCTGATACGTTCCGCGATGTGCAAGAGTTCGATGGTGGATCGCGCCAAACGATCGAGGCGGGTGACGACGAGAACATCGTCTTTGCGCAGGTGGCCCATCAGCTTTTCAAGCTCGAGCCGGCCACGAGCGGCCCCTGATATTTTCTCGTCGAACATCATTTCACAGCCAGCCTCCGAGAGCCGAGCGCACTGGATGTCCAGGTTCTGATCCTCGGTGGAGACGCGCGCGTAGCCGAGCTTCATGCGGAGGCTCCCGCCATTGTGCGAAAGTTGCTGCAAAACGACTTTATTTCGCACATATATTTTGCGAAGAAATTCGCCTTGTTTATCGGCATCGGCCGTCCCCTTCGCAAAAGTTGGAAGTTTCGCACGGTATGCCCACCCGTCACCTCACTGATGCCCAGCGTCAGGGCTTTTCTCGCTTCGACGGCGAACCGTCGGCCGACCAACTCGCGCGATATTTCCATCTGGACCAAACTGATCGCGACCTCATTGGAACTCTGCGCGGAGACCATAATCGGCTCGGCTTCACCGTGATGCTGACGAGCGCCCGGTTTCTGGGCGCATTTCCAGTCTCTCCTTCCGAGATCCCCGCGTCGGTCCTGGCGACCGTGATCGAACAACTCGCTCTTGAGCCCGCCACGGACGTGGACGCCTATTTTGCGGGAAGCCGGCGCATCCGGCACCTCGCGCTCATCCGGACGCACTGCGGCTTCACGGACTTTGGCGACAACGCGGTGGCGCGTTTCCGATTGACCAGATGGCTCTACGCCCTTTGTTGGAGCGGCGACGAGCGGCCCGGCCCCTTGATTGATCGAGCGGCGGCCTGGCTGATCGCCAACAAGGTGCTGCTGCCAGGCGTCACGGTCGTCGAGCGATTGGTCGGCAGAATCCGCGATCGTGCGCGGACCAGGCTTTGGCGCCATCTGGTCGCCAGCTTGAGCGATGACCAACGCGCGCGCATCGCCGCCCTGTTTGACGATGGCGACACATCCACGTTCGCCGCCTTGGACGCGCTGCGGACAGTGCCCTCCAAGCGCATGCCGACCGAGCTCTTCCGTCACCTTGATCGGCTCGATGCGGTCCGGGCGTTCAATCTGCGGCCGGCGCCACCAAGGGGTGTTCCCGCGACAACCCTTGAGCGGCTCGCGCGGGTAGCGCGTGTCAGCAAGCCTTCGGCCATTGCGGCCCTTCAGGAGCCTCGTCGAACCGCGACTGTAGCCGCGCTCTTCCATACGCTCGAAGCGGCGGCCCAGGACGATGCCGCCGAGCTGGCCGAGGTTCTGCTTGCCGATTTGGTGAAGGGGGCCGAAGCCGCCGACAAACAGGACCGTCTGCGCAGTCTGCGCGATCTCGATGGCGCCGCGATGCTGCTCCACGCGATGGGTCTGTTGGTTTTGACCGACGATGTCCTGCCCCTCAATGAATGGAGAGATGTGCTCTTCGAGCGGTTGCCCCGTCCCGACATCGAGGCCGCCATGTCCAAGGTGGAGGCGATCGCCAAGCCCGCAGAGAGCAAGCCCTACGACCAACTGCGGAGAAAGTGGCGGGGTGCCCGGAAATTGTTCTTCGAAATCACCAACCGCATCGAGACCGACGCCGCCCCGGGCGGCAAAAACGTCAAGGCCGCGATCAGCTACCTCAAGGGCGTAGACGACTGGTCGTCTCTCGCCAAGATGCGCGGCGCACCGACCGCTGCGATCCCAAAGGCGTGGAGGCAACATGTCCTGGATCATGAAGGCAGTGTGCGGGACCCGAAAGCCTATGTCTTCGCGATCATCGATGCATGGCGTCTCGCGATCAAGCATCGCGATGTGTTCGCCAAGCCCGGCATCCGATACGGAGATCCTCGGCGCGGGATGCTCGAGGGCGAGTCCTGGCACAATTCCAGGTTGATGGTGGCACGCGCCCTGGGCCGATCTCTGGAAGCCGACACTGAGATTGACGGTCTCTCCCGCCTTCTCGACGAGGCATATCGACATGTCGTCGCGCGCGCCGGCCACAATCCTGACCTGCGTTTCGAGACGGTCGCCGACAAGACCGGGATTGTGGTCACGCCCCTCGACAAGCTTGATGAATCCGAGAGCCTTCGTGCGCTGCGCGGCGCCGTCCAAACGCGCATGCCGAAGGCGGGGATGCCCGACATCTTTCTTGAAGTCATGGCGCGAACCGGATTCGCCAAGTCCTTTACCCATCTGAGCGAGCGTCAGGCCACCGTCGAGCACTTCGAGATAAGCCTGTGCGCAACCCTGGTCGGCGGCGCCTGCAACATCGGTCTTGAGCCAGTTGTGCGCCCGGAAATTGCGGCTCTGCGTCGCGACCGGCTGTCTTGGGTCAATCAGAATTTCATTCGGCCTGAGACCATAGCTGCGGCGAACGCCGCGATCGTTGCCGCCCACAATCGCCTGGATATCGTTCGCCACTGGGGCGCCGGAGAGGTGGCCAGCGCGGACGGAATGCGGTTTGTCGCTCCGTCGAGCGCCATACATGCCGGCCCCAATCCCAAATACTATGGCCAGGAGCGCGGCGTCACTTGGTACAACATGATTTCCAATCAGTTCAGCGGGCTGGCCGGAGCGGTCATCCCCGGCACCTTGCGCGACAGTTTGGTCGTCCTGGCTCTCCTGCTGGAGCAGGAAACCGAGCTCGATCCTCTGGAGATTATGACCGACACCGCTGCCTATTCCGACGCAATTTTCGGCCTGTTCTGGCTCCTGGGCTACCGATTCAGCCCCCGTCTGGCGGACATCGGCGGCGCGAAGCTGTGGCGCATCGACCGCCAGGCGAGCTACGGACAATTCGATGAGATTGCCTGGGGCAGGATCAAAATCAATCTGATTAGGGAAAACTGGTCCGACCTGATCCGTTTGGCCGGGTCGATCAAGCTCGGCCACCTCAAGGCCGCAGGCGTCATGCGCATGCTGCAGGTCAAAGACCGCCCAACGACCCTGGCCAAGGCCCTGTCTGAACTGGGGCGCATCATCAAGACGCTGCACATCCTGCGATACATCGACGACCGACCGTTCCGCCGACGGATCTTGTTTCAGCTCAACCGGCAGGAATTGCGCCACAAGCTCGGTCGGCGCGTCCATCACGGCGATCGGGGCGAAATCAGAAGCCCTTTGCGTCAAGGCCAAGAGGAGCAGCTCGGGGTCCTCGGTCTCGCCCTCAACTCCATCGTCCACTGGAACGCTGTCTACATGCAGGAAACCGTGCGCCAACTCAGCGAGGCCGGGGCGCCACCGCTGCCCGCCGATATCGCTCGACTCTCGCCGATATTCTGGCGTCACATCAATTTCCTCGGGAGCTACGACTTCTCCGTGCCCGACGCCGTCGCAAACGGCGGCCTCAGACCGCTACGCCAACCTAATTCCGAATGGGACTTTTGAAAAGAAATAATGCCCCTTACGACACTTTCTTGTTCCGCTCAGCCGCACGACCCGATCCCGAGGCGATCCTCCGGCGGTTCACGAGGAACAACGTCCAGCACCCGACCTACAAGGCGCTCGCCGAGCTCGGCAAGGCAATGAAGACTGCGTTCCTGTGCCGCTACCTGCACGACGAGGCCCTGCGTCGCGAAATCAACGAAGGGCTGAACGTCGTCGAGACCTGGAACTCGGCCAACGGCTTCATCTTCTTCGGCCGGGGCGGCGAGGTCGCATCGAACCGGCTCGACGACCAGCAGGCATCGGTCGCGGCGCTGCACCTCCTCCAGTCCTGCCTCGTGTACGTCAACACGCTGATGCTCCAGCGCGTACTCGCCGAGAAACGCTGGCGCGGGCGCATGACCGCGGCGGACGAGCGTGGGCTGACTCCGCTCATCTGGGCGCATGTCAGTCCGTATGGCGCGTTCGACCTGAACATGGAGCGGCGGCTCGACATTGAGGCAAGGATAGCCGCGTAAACTTCGACCGGCCTATTCACTCTTTACAAAAGGCGCATTTCGTCAAGAGTAGTGCCGACAGTAAGGCGATGCGCCCAGGAGAACGCAGCATGGCTGAGAAGGTGACCAGCTGGCGAAATGTAAAGAGTGGCGCCGATGCGGCCGCTGATGCCCACGAACGCCGCAAGGATTTCCTCACCGCAGCCGAGATCGACCGCCTGCTCGATGCCGCCAAAGCTGGCCGTCATGGACCGCGCGACCACCTGCTCCTGCTCATGATGTATCGTCATGGGCTCCGTGTAAGTGAGGCGACCGCGCTGCGGCGCGACGAGGTCGACGTTGCCGTATCGCGCCTGTGGGTGCGTCGTCTCAAAAACGGTTTGTCAGTCGAACAGCCGATCGCAGGCGACGAACTGCGCGCGATCAGGCGTTACCTCGGCGGGCGCGATGATCACCTGCCTTGGCTGTTCGTGTCTGAGCGCAGGGCGCAGCTGACCCGCCAGGCCGTGAATTACCTGCTGGCCCAAGCCTCGGCGCGCGCCGGCCTGCCGCCGGTCAACCCGCACATGCTGCGCCACTCGTGCGGGTTCGCGCTCGCGAACCGCGCCTACGACCTCCGGCTGATCCAGGACTATCTCGGCCACCGCGACCCCAAACACACCGTCCGCTACACGCGTACGGCCGGACGCCGGTTCGAGGGTCTCTGGCGCTGAAACCCCAAATGGCCAATTTGCACAGCTTCGCGGTCACGGGGCCAATGAGGTGGAGGAATGGCGGATCAAAGCCCAAAAGCTGAGAAATGATGCCTATTCCGTAGGCGATGCGTCGCTTCGTAAAGACGGAACTTATGATCGGCGTAGGGCTGAATATGAAGCTGCCCACCCCGGCTTCATGCCTAAAACCTATGAAGACGCGGTGGGCTTCGGGATGTGGCAAGCAAGATAGCCAGCTACCGCCGCCCACCCATTCCAGAGGTCAATCGTCAGATCGTCCGAACAGGCGACCGAAAAAGCCACGTTTCGATTCTGCTGCCTCTGGCCCGGTGAGCAATCCGATCACCCGCGCCTGTGCTTCTCGACGTTCTTCCTCGGATTTATCGAGCCGTTGGCGCAGGTCGGAAACCACGCCATCACGATCCTGTAGCTGTTCACGCAACAGTTCAATCTCCCGCTGCAACCCCCCTGAATTTATTAGGGTTTCCCTGTTTCCATCGGGGGTATCTAAGCGTGACTCGTCAACCGTTTCCTTCTGTTTCGGAGGAAACACCCGGAACAGTTCGGACGTGTCGATAAGGTAGCCGTTATCGGTCTTCTCAGCATAGCTAAGACGACCGGATTTAAGGGCTTTGGAGACGGTCCCCTTGCTGACCCCAGCCAGTTCAGCCCCCTTCGTCATTGAGACGGTTGCCATGCTTTATTCCCCCGTTTCCAACCGGGAACGTGTCCCTGTTTCTGTAGGGTATCGCGAAACCCTAAGAGCGACAACCATTAGGGTTTACTCCATTTTTCCGCGCAACCCCTTACCCAAGTCGTCCAATCTTCGCGTAGAGCATCTCCCCGGAGCTGGCGTCGCTTGTCGGTTCGCACCCGCGCATATTGATCTGCCAACCGCTGCACGGCGTGCCCTCCACCATAGGTGACGCCGATCGCGTGCAACTCCGTTGCGCCAAATTCCGTTACCTGATCGTCGGTAGGCCAGCGCAAAACATCAGACACGCCCAAATTCGCGACTGTTGCAGCGATGATCGCACTGGGGTCGAGTATCGTTTCCGCCGTGCCATCGCGACGTGCTCGGCGACCGGCGCGATGGCGTTCGTTTTCCTCTTCAGCCGCTACCGCAGCGATCGGCGGCTTGCGGCGGAAGGTTATAGCAATCTCGATGACCTTGCGGCCCCGCCTTTTTGCGACGTCCCATGCCACCGAGAACTGCGGCACAAGCTGGTTGATTTCCGCCGTTGCGGCATCGAGGACGAAGCGTCGAAGATCGGCGAAAGAGCTGTAAGACCCTTCTGGAACACCAAGTTTTGCCCGGAGGGTTTCCACATCGCCGCGCCAGATCGGCACGTCTCGTCGGTAGAGCAACGCTCCGAGCTGGTATAGTTCGAGGGCATATTTGCTATCGAAGGCCAGCACTGTTGCCCGGTGCAGGAGTGCATAGGCTTCGCTGTCTTTCAGGAGGTCGCGCGCGCGTCGGGTGAAACGGTAGATCAACCACCCCTGTTCACCCCCCTCAAATGTCTCTTCGATCATCTGGAAGGTGCGCCGCCCGTGGTCGCCTTCCACCTTGTCAGGCATGGCAAAGAAGATACCCATCAGCTCGTCGATCGTCTCAGCAAGGCGATCGTTGGAGTTGTGGGAGCCGCGCAACATGCGCTTGGTGATTCTATGTTCCTGGTCCCGCCAGGCATCGCCTGCGGCCTGGTGCATCATCAACGCGAACACCTTGCGCGCAGACAGGCTAAGGGAAACCCCCCGCGCGTAGCGGACTTCGACTAGCTCGCGCGGCTGTACAATCGTGTCAGAGCCACGCTCTTTCTCGATCCGCGCCACCTCCATCGTGCGACCAGTTGTGTCGGCTGTCCCGTCCATGATGGGACATTCGGTCGATGTGCGAACAGGGTCAAGGTATTATGAGGTGAGAAAAGAAATGGCCTCACTTCATGCACCCCATTTCTCATAATACCCCCACCCCAAAACTCACAATAGGGCACCCCATTTCTCATGATGCCCCACCCCATCCCTCATGATAGGCCGAAATACACCTTTATAATCAATGCGTTTGATACCCCTGAATCATAGAATCCCAGAATCTAGAATCATCGCGGGCGCGTGAGAGGAAATGCGGTTCTAAAGATGAGGAATATGGAATTGGCCTACCGGCCAATGCGCTATTTGATGCGTGACGGCGATGCCGTCACAAGGCGACCTGCGGTCGCTGGACTTCCGAGGGGGAAGTGGGGCGGGTTCATTACCCAATCGCGTTCTAGCGCCGTGCTGAGAGGTCCAGGGCGGTCAGGAGCCGGGGTTGCCGCTCTTTCCCCTTCCGCTGCGCCATAGGCGACGATCGCGCCCCCTGTGGCCGCTCAGCCGGGATCGGCCAGCCCTGCGAACTCGCGTTGATCGTAATATCGGATCTTCTCCACGATCAACGGGGCCTGCCCCTGGAGCATCAGCAATTGGGCGTCACCTCAAGCTTTGTACGCTGAACAACGATTTTCCGGACATAATGTGAACATTGGTGTCAGGCAGCGGCGCGAAGGTACTGGTAGAGGGTTTCGCGGCTGATGCCCATGTCGCGCGCTATGGTCGCCTTGCGTTCACCGGCGGCAACGCGGCGGTGCAGATCGGCAATCATCTCATCCGAGAGCGACCGTTTCCGCCCCCGATAGGCGCCGCGCTGCCGAGCGATCGCAATGCCTTCGCGTTGCCGTTCGCGGATCAGAGCGCGCTCGAACTCAGCAAACGCACCCATGACCGAGAGCATCAGATTGGCCATCGGGGAGTCCTCCCCCGAGAAGGACAGGCTTTCCTTCTCAAACTCGATCCGGATACCTCGCTTGGTGAGGCCCTGGACCAGCTTGCGCAGGTCATCCAGATTGCGGGCCAACCGATCCATGCTGTGGACGACGACGGTATCGCCTTCGCGGGCGAAAGTGAGCAGAGCCTCAAGCTGGGGGCGGTTGACGTCCTTGCCCGATGCCTTGTCGGTGAAGGTCCGATCGAGCGACTGACCTTCCAATTGGCGATCCACATTCTGATCGAACGTGCTGACCCGGACATAGCCGATCCGTTGCCCCTTCACTGCGCACTCTCTCCATCAAAATGTCAGGTTGAAATCTATGATACGTAACGAAATTCGTCAACAAATTCCGTTTATCACCCTAATCTGACAGAAACCGCAGTACCGCCCTGACGTCCAGTTAGGCTATACTCCAAGCTGACATCACGAAATCAAATCCCTCAAAGATGGCGTCAATTGCCTTGATGGGGTAAAAACTGGAGTGCTTCCAGGATGGGACATTCGGCAACGTCATCTCCAGTGCATCTGGCTAACGTGGTCGCCAGCGTCACCTCTATCTTCTGCAAATCTGCAATGCGGCGGCGGACATCTTCAAGGTGGAGTTCGGTTCTCGCCATAACCTCCGCGCAGGTTTGTGCACCGGTATCGGTGAGCGACAACAATGACCGTATCTCATCCATTGCATAGCCAAGGTCGCGCGCGCGCAGGATGAACTGCAACCTTTGCACCAGTTCCGGCGAATAGACGCGGTAGCCGTTGGAACTGCGAGGCGGCCCCGGCAGCAATCCCACCTTCTCGTAATAGCGGATGGTTTCGAGATTGCAGCCTGTTTTCCGGGCAAGCTGGGCACGCAAGATGCCGACCTGTTGCTCCATGAAAATACCTCTTGAGTCTGTAGTGGCTACAGAGCCTACACTGCGAATCACTCAGTTGGAACAAGGGATTCAAGCCATGGTCTCAACGCCGGAAGCGGGACAGCCAGCCCTCACCGAAAACCACGAGCCGAAGCAGGCAAACTGGGTTGCGGCGGGCGCATTGATCGGCGCGGGGCTCGCCTCGGCTTGCTGCGTCGTCCCGCTACTGTTGGTTATGCTCGGAATTTCCGGCGCGTGGATCGCCAACCTGACGGCGCTCGAACCTTACAAGCCCTATGTCGCAGGCGTAACGCTCGCGCTGCTCGGCTACGGCTTCTGGCATGTCTATTTCAAGCCGAAACCGCCCTGTGAAGACGGTTCCTACTGCGCTCGTCCACAATCGGCTTGGACCACCAAGGCGGTGCTGTGGCTGGGCCTTGCCGTCGCCATCCTGGCGCTCACCATCGACTGGTGGGCACCCTGGTTCTATTGAAAGGAAATACCCATGAAAAAGACAGTATGTATCGCTATGGCCGTGCTGGCTATGGCTGGCGGCGGGGTCGCCTATGCAGTTAGTGGCACGGCGCAAGATCGCCCCGCGGCTACCGCAACCGCTCAGAAGCAAACCACCTTTGCCATAGAGAACATGACCTGCGCCACCTGCCCGATCACCGTGAAGAAGGCGATGGAAGGCGTCGCCGGGGTAACGGCGGTCACGGTCGATTTCGCAGCCAAGACCGCGCGCGCAACCTATAACCCGCGCCGCACCAATGCTGCTGCGATTGCCGCTGCATCAACCAACGCGGGTTATCCGGCGCGCGCTATTCAAAACTGAGCGGGGCGCCGCCAGCGCCTCAAGAAAGCGATAAGCAATGAACGACTGTTGCAACCGCCCCGGGCAGGAAGGATTTGACGTGGCCGTCATCGGCGCGGGTTCTGCCGGGTTCTCCGCCGCGATCGCCGCTGCCGATCTGGGCGCGAAAGTGGCGCTCGTCGGTCACGGCACGATTGGCGGCACCTGTGTCAATGTTGGCTGCGTTCCTTCCAAGACGCTGATCCGCGCCGCCGAAGCGGTGCATGGTGGGCTTGCCGCCGCGCGCTTTCCCGGCCTTGGGGGCGCTGTCCAGATGGATGACTGGTCCGTATTGGCGGCGTCGAAGGACGATCTTGTCACGACGCTGCGCCAAAAAAAATATGTCGATCTGCTGCCCGCCTATGACGGTGTGAGCTATATCGAGGGCAAGGCACGCTTTGCCGATGGTGCGCTGATTGTCGGCGATGCGCCCATGAAGGTCGGCAAGGTCATATTGGCGATGGGTGCGCACGCCGCCGTGCCGCCGATTCCGGGGATGGACAGCGTGCCCTACCTAACCAGCACATCGGCGCTGGCGCTGGATCGCTTGCCCAAATCGCTGCTGGTGATCGGTGGCGGGGTGATCGGGGTAGAACTGGGACAGATGTTTTCGCGTCTGGGCGTTGATGTCACCATCTGCTGCCGAAGCCGCCTGCTCCCCGAAATGGACCCGGAAGTGAGTGCCGCGCTGAAAAACTATTTGGAAGCCGAGGGCGTGCGGGTTTGCGCAGGTGTCGGCTATCAGCGTATCGCCCAAACACAGAGCGGGGTCGAATTGACCTGCGAGGGGCATTGTGACACCGTCGCGGCGGAACAGGTGCTCATCGCCACCGGACGCCGACCCAATAGCGACGGGCTTGGGCTGGAGGAGCGCGGCATAGTGCTTGCCCGTAATGGTGGAATCGTCGTCGATGACCACCTCGAAACGTCGGTTCCAGGCATTTACGCGGCGGGCGATGTAACGGGACGGGACCAGTTCGTCTACATGGCCGCCTATGGCGCAAAACTGGCCGCGCGCAACGCGGT